>NZ_SDFT01000148.1:0-24398 GCF_004916815.1 Pantoea sp. R102 | reverse complement strand
GCCATGCGCGCGATCTCCTTATCGTTACAGGAAAAAGGATGATTACCCGCATTGCATGAAGAATGACGGGTATATCAAAGCGTCAGGCTTGCCTTTATACTACCGCGCGATTGTTTATAAACTGCCCAAACGCCAACAGATGGGAATTCTCAGGTGAAGTTCGTAAAGTATTTATTGATCCTTGCAGTGTGTTGCATTTTGCTGGGAGCCGGCACGGTTTATGGTTTGTACAAATACATAGAGCCGCAGCTGCCTGATGTGAACACATTGAAAGATGTGCGCCTGCAAACCCCGATGCAGGTTTACAGCGCGGATGGCGAGCTGATCGCCCAGTACGGTGAAAAACGCCGTATCCCGCTCACCCTGCAACAGATGCCGCCTGAGCTAATCAAAGCGTTTATCGCCACCGAAGACAGCCGCTTTTATGAGCATCACGGCGTCGATCCGGTGGGGATTTTCCGCGCCGCCAGCATTGCGCTGGTCTCCGGCCACGCCTCGCAGGGCGCCAGTACCATTACGCAGCAGCTGGCGCGTAACTTCTTCCTCAGCCCTGAACGCACGCTGATGCGTAAAATCAAGGAAGCCTTCCTGGCGATTCGCATCGAGCAGTTGCTGAGTAAGGATGAAATCCTTGAGCTGTATCTGAATAAAATCTATCTCGGCTATCGCGCTTACGGCGTCGGTGCGGCGGCGCAGGTGTACTTCGGTAAACCGGTCGATCAGCTGTCACTGAGTGAGATGGCTATGATCGCCGGCCTGCCGAAAGCGCCGTCGACCTTTAACCCGCTCTATTCACACGCCCGTGCGCTGGCGCGCCGTAATGTGGTGCTGGCTCGCATGCTGGATCAGAACTACATCACGCAGCAGCAGTATAACGACGCGCGCAACACGCCGCTGACCGCCAGCTATCACGGCCCGGAAATTGCCTTCTCTGCACCGTATCTCACCGAGTTAGTGCGTCAGGAGATGGTGAAACGCTACGGCGACAGCGCCTATGACGATGGCTACAAGGTGTATACCACCGTGACCCGCCATCTGCAGGAAGCCGCACAGCAGGCGGTGCGTAACAACGTGATGGCGTACGATATGCGTCACGGCTATCGCGGTCCGACCAACGTGCTGTGGAAAGTGGGCGAAGCCAGCTGGGATCACACCCGCATCGTCAACGCGCTGAAAGATCTGCCGGTCTACGGTCCGCTGAATGCCGCCGTGGTCACCAGCGCCAGCGCCGACGAAGCCACCGCCATGCTGAAAGATGGCAGCAGCGTTTCGCTGACTTTAGCCGGCGTGCGCTGGGCGCGTCCGTATAAATCCGACACCCTGCAGGGCCCGACGCCGCGCAGCGTCACTCAGGTGCTGCAGGCTGGCCAGCAGATTTGGGTACGTAAAGTCGGGGATGCATGGTGGCTGGGACAGGTGCCGCTGGTGAACTCGGCGCTGGTGTCGCTTAATCCGGAAGACGGTGCGGTACGCGCGCTGGTGGGCGGTTTTGACTTCAACCAGAGTATGTTCAACCGCGCCACCCAGGCGCTGCGTCAGGTCGGCTCGAACATCAAGCCGTTCCTGTATACCGCCGCCATGGACCGCGGCCTGACGCTGGCCTCCATCCTCAACGACGTGCCGATTTCACGCTGGGATGCCGGTGCCGGCGCAGACTGGCGACCAAAAAACTCGCCGCCGACTTATGCGGGTCCGATTCGTTTACGCCAGGGGCTGGGTGAGTCGAAAAACGTGGTAATGGTGCGCGCGATGCGTGCCATGGGCGTTGATTACGCCGCTGAGTATCTGCAGCGCTTTGGCTTCCCGGCGCAGAACATTATCCATACCGAGTCGCTGGCTCTGGGCGCCGCATCCTTCACGCCAATGCAGGTGGCGCGCGGCTATGCGGTGATGGCCAACGGTGGCTTCCTGGTCGATCCTTACTTCATCGCGAAGATCGAGAACGAACAGGGCGGCGTGATTTTCCAGGCGCAGCCGAAGATCGCCTGCCCGCAGTGCAATCTGCCGGTGATCTATGGCGACACCAAAAAGTCGGTGGCGCTGAATGAAGAGAGCGTGGAAAACGTCGCCACCTCGAATCAGCAGCAGAATCAGACCGTGCCGCAGCCCGAGCTGGAGCAGGTACCGGCGCAGCCGCAGCCGGCCGGCGATCAGCAGTACGCGCCGCACGTGATCAACACGCCGCTGGCGTTCCTGATTAAGAGCGCGCTGAACTCCAACATCTTCGGTGAACCGGGCTGGATGGGAACCGGCTGGCGTGCCGGCCGCGATCTGAAGCGTAACGATATCGGCGGCAAAACCGGTACCACCAACAGTTCCAAAGACGCCTGGTTCTCCGGTTATGGTCCGGGCGTGGTGACGTCGGTGTGGATTGGCTTCGATGATTCGCGCGCGCTGGGTCGCACCACGGTATCGGGTGCGATTCCGGATCAGATCTCCGGCTACGAAGGCGGCGCGAAGAGTGCGCAGCCGGCATGGGATGATTACATGAAAGTGGCGCTGGATGGTGTGCCGGTGCAGCCGCTGACACCGCCGGACGGCGTGGTGACGGTGACCATTGACCGCAGCACCGGCAAGCTGGCCAACGGTGGCGGCAACACCCGTCAGGAGTACTTCATTAACGGCACCCAGCCGACCGAGTATTCGGTGCATGATGTGGGCACCACCATCATGGACAACGGTGAAAGCCACGAACTGTTTTGATCAAAAAAGCCGGGGGAAATCCCCGGCTTTTTGTTTTTACCCCGTGCGACTTTCCGCGCCTTTTATTGCGCCGCCAGGTGTCCTCAATAACTCAACCGCCCCTGCTTCACCAGCCACTCACGCACCATGAACAGCGCGCTGACGTTACGCGCCTCGCGAAAATCCGGCTCTTCCAGCAGCGCCAGCAGATTGCTGAGCGGCCAGCGGCGTACAATCAGCGGCTCCGGCTCATCCCCTTCCAGCTTCTCTTCGTACAACCCTTCAGCTACCACGATATTCATCTTGCTGGAGAAATAGGATGGCGCCATGGTGAGTTTGCCCAGCGCGTCCAGCTGGTGCGCGCCAAAGCCCACTTCTTCTTTCAGCTCACGGTTGGCGGCTTCAAAAACGCTTTCACCAGGGTCGATTAAGCCTTTCGGGAAGCCCAGCTCATAGGTTTCCAGTCCGACGGCGTACTCCTGGATCAGGATCACGTCATCGCCAATGATCGGCACAATCATCACCGCTTCACGATCGGAGGGCTTCATGCGCTCATAGACGCGACGCGCACCGTTGCTGAAGGCGAGATCAACCGCTTCGATGGTAAACAGGCGGGAGCGGGCCACCGCTTCCACGTTGAGGATGTCAGGTTTTTTCAGGGGAGTGGTCATATCAGCCTCAAACTTAGCACAGCCTTGTGAAACGCGATGACGTCAGCATACCGAAGCCCGCGGCATTGTGCGACACGCAGCGCGGGTCAATCATGGTGACATACATTTGCCCGCTGCCGCTAACAACTTCTTGTTATCTGCACAGTGAGATTTTCACAATAAGTCAACGGGGTAGCAGCAAATTCGGATAATACCGATGTTTAATTGAGGGACTTGTGAGTACCATCCCGTTAAGGAATAATCTAACAAATTTATAATACAATGATTTTGCGCGGTATTTTGTTTCATTTGCCTCTTGTCAGAATGACTTCTGCTCGCCAAAATTGACTCGTATTGCAGGTTTTACCGGGAGCACATCGTAAACGTGACGGCAGTTTTTTGGCTGGATTGAGCAAAGCATGAGCACTCTTATCGTCATTCTGGCTGTCATGCTGGCCTGTTCGTTAGTGGCCGGAATCGGCTACTGGTACGCTATGCGGCATCGTCCGCCGTTGGCGAAACCACTGCCGTTTATCAGTCCGCCCTGCCGTAAACTCACCGATGAAGAACGCGCTGCCGTTGAGAAGTATATTGCGTCGCTGGGTAAAGCGCGTCAGCACAGCGGCGGGCGATCGACCCGATCGTCACGGGAACCCGAAGCGCTGGCGCTGACCGCACAGAGCAATAATGTTTATCCCGTTACCCGCTCCATCACCCGTTACGGCCTCTCCACTGACGATCCCCACAAATGGCGCTACTACCTGGATGAAGTCGAGGTGCATCTGCCGCCGCTATGGGAGCAGTACATCGCTGAAGAAAACTACGTCGAGCTGATCCGTACCCAGACCCTGCCGCTGGTGATCTCGCTCAACGGCCACTCGCTGGTGAACTATGCGGTGGAACAACCGGCGCTGCCACCGCTGGTGCGGCCGATGTCGACCAACGCTTCGATTCGTAAAGAGGAGAGCGAAAACGTCGAGCTGCTACAGGTGCGCAAAGAGTCGCCGGAAGAGTATCAGCTGTCGCGCGCCGACGGCACGCGTGAAGCGAGCGCCATTTGCTGCGCCTTCCTGCTGTTTTTCCTCAGTCTGGTGCTGCCCGGCAGCCTGATGCTGTGGATTGCGCTGCCCGCCGGCGCGATCGTTGCTGTCAGCCTGTGGTTTATGTATCGATTCCCCGGTGAAAAAGGGCTGCGCGATGTGCACTGTCTGCGCGGCGCACCGAAGCGCTGGGGCCTGTTTGGCGAATCCAATCAGGAGCAGAGCAACATCTCGCTCGGCATCATCGACTTAATCTATCCGGCACACTGGCAGCCTTATGTGGCGCATGACCTGGGCCAGGTAACGGATGTGGATATCTACCTGAATCGTCAGGTGGTACGCCAGGGGCGCTTCCTGTCGCTGCAGGATGAAGTCCGCAACTTCCCGGTACAGCGCTGGCGTAAAAACCTGGTGCTGGCGTGCGGTTCGCTGCTGGTGCTGGTGATGCTGGTGAGCTGGATTCCGCTCAGCATGCCGATCAAACTTAGCCTCGCCTGGTTAAAAGGGACTGAGAGCGTGGAAGTGAACAGCGTCGATAAACTCACTGCCCTGCCGCTGCACATTGGCGATAGCCTGAAAGTGAGCGGCACCGGCATGTGCTCGGTTCCGGGCAATTACCAGAGCAACCGCAGCTACGGCTACATGCCGTTCGACTGCTCGGCGATTTACTGGAACAACGCTGCGCCGCTGCCGCTGCCGCAGTCCGACATCATCGACAAAGCCTCCGCGCTGCTGGAGACCACCACGCAGCAGCTGCATCCGGAAACCAACACCGACCCGAAACTTAACCCGCAGCTGGCGTCGGCGATTCAGAAATCAGGCATGATCCTGCTGGATGATTTCTCCGATCTGGTGTTGAAAACCCAGCAGCTGTGCAGCCAGCAGCAGGACTGCGTGCGCCTGAAAAATGCGCTGGTTAACCTCGGTAACGCCAAAGACTGGGATACGCTGATTCACCGTGCGGATTCCGGCAAGCTCAACGGCATGAACGTGCTGCTGCGCCCGGTTAGCGCCGAAGCGCTGGAGAATCTGGTAAACACCGCCACCTCGACCTTCTTCTCGCGGGAGACGCGTCGCGCGGCGGAAACCCTCAACAGCCCGCCGCCGGGCGGATTCCTGATAATTAGCGATGAAGGCCGGCAGATGGTGAACCAGCCGCAGCCGTCGGTGGCGCTATTCGATCTCGACGCCCCTTCACAATGGCACGAACTGCAGCGCCTGTCCGGCATGCTGCTGCACACGCCGTTTGCCGCCAGCGGTATCATTACCAGCATTACCACCGATGCCAACGGCACGCGCCACATCGCCCTGCACAACGAGCCCGACGCCATGGCGCAGTGGCGCTATCTGGGCACCGCGCTGCTGATGCTGGTGCTGATTGTCAGCGCCGTCAGCAACGGCCTGCTGGCGCTGCGCCGCATCCACCGCAACCGCCTGCGTATGGCGCAGATTCAGCAGTATTACGACAAGTGCTTTAACCACAACCTCAGCACTATGCAGAGCGTGCGCTCGCTGTTCTGACCCTCCGCCTTCTGTGCTACCCTGTCGCCCTGTTTTTCAGGGCGGAAAACAAAATGCCGATTACGCTTAAGGGATTGGCGATGGATCGGCAGCCCGCAACGGCACCTCGCCCTTGATTTATCACGTTGTACCCATACCTTTGGGTATCCGGCACCGGCCCGATCCATTTTTCCGGCGTCATGCGACCGTGTGCGACCGATCGCCACACGGCGCGACGCAGCGTAACAGCAGGAGCCGCAATGAAAGAGAAAACCAGTGAAGGCGTCCGCCTTGATAAATGGCTGTGGGCCGCGCGCTTCTATAAAACCCGCGCGCTGGCTCGCGACATGATTGAAGGCGGCAAAGTGCATTACAACGGCCAGCGCAGCAAACCGGGCAAAGTGGTCGAACTGCAGGCCGAACTGACGCTGCGTCAGGGCAACGATGAGCGCACGGTGATCATCACCGCCATCGGCGACCAGCGGCGTCCGGCCAGCGAAGCGCAGCAGATGTACGCGGAGACGGCCGCCAGCATCGAAAAGCGCGAAAAGAACGCGCTGGCGCGCAAAATGAATGCCCTGACCATGCCGCATCCCGATCGTCGCCCGGATAAAAAAGAGCGCCGCGATCTGCTGAAATTTAAATTGTCGGGCGATGAATAACTCGCGCCCCCACGAGAGAAACCTTATGTCTGTTCAAGATCAACTGCATCGTTACCTGTTTGAAAACGTCGCCGTGCGCGGCGAGCTGGTCAACGCATCTCAAACCTGGCGCGACATCGTGCAGAACCACGACTACGCCGAGCCGGTCAAAACCCTGCTGGGCGAACTGCTGGTCGCCACCAGCCTGCTCACCGCTACGCTGAAATTTGACGGCGACATCACCGTGCAGCTGCAGGGCGATGGCCCGCTGAGCATGGCGGTGATCAACGGGAATAACCGCCAGGAGCTGCGCGGCGTGGCGCGGCTGAAAGAGGATGCGGAGATCGCTGCCGGCAGCAGCCTGAAGCAGATGGTGGGTAACGGCTATCTGGTGATCACCATTTCGCCTGAGAAAGGCGAGCGCTATCAGGGCGTGGTCGGCCTGGAAGCCGATACGCTGGCGGGCTGTCTGGAAGATTACTTCATGCGTTCCGAGCAGCTGCCAACCCGCCTGTTCATTCGCACCAGCGAGAAAGGCGCAGCCGGTATTCTGCTGCAGGTGCTGCCCGCGCAGGAGCCCAACCTGGATGACTTCAACCATCTGGCCACGTTAACCGAAACCGTGAAGAGCGAAGAGCTGATTGAACTGCCCGCTACTGACGTACTGTGGCGTCTCTATCATCAGGAAGAAGCCACGGTTTACGATCCGGCGCCGGTCAGTTTCAAATGCACCTGCTCGCGCGAACGCTGCGGTGAAGTGCTGAAAACGCTGCCGCCAGAGGAAGTGGATGAGATTCTGGTCGAAGACGGCAAAATTGATATGCACTGCGACTATTGCGGCACGCACTATGTGTACGACGCCGTGGATATTGCTGCTATTCGTAACGCTCCTTCCGGCAATAGCGATCAACTGCATTAACCGGTAAACGGGCGGTGACGCCGCCCGTATTTTCCGCCGGCGTAGCGCTATGATTTTTCACGGAAATTAACTAATTTACGCTAACTTTAGTTTCATAAGTGGCAGATTTCTCTTCTTGTCACGTTCCAGCTCGCATTTTTAACTCTCTTCACTTTTCCACCTCGCTCAGACGTGTACACTGCGCGCGATCTGCCCTGTGCGGCTATGCGCAGCAGGACGCAGAAACCCTCATAAAAAATGCCATGAAGTACCGATTTAAGGAGCAGTCACATGCGCGTTAACGGCCTGACATCGCAAGACCTCGAAACGCTCGGAATTAGCGGCACCACCGAGGTGGTGTACAACCCTGATTACGCCACGTTATTTCAGGAAGAAACCCGCCCGGAGCTGGAAGGTTACGCGCGCGGCACCCTGACGCAGAGCGGCGCTATCGCCGTGGATACCGGCATCTTCACCGGACGTTCGCCGAAAGATAAATACATCGTGCGGGATGACACCACGCGTGACACGCTGTGGTGGAACGATGTTGGCAACGGCAAGAACGACAACCAGCCGCTGTCACAGGAAACCTGGCAGGCGCTGAAAGATCGCTGCACGCAACAGCTTTCCGGCAAGCGTCTGTTTGTGATTGACGCCTTCTGCGGCGCCAACCCGGACACCCGCCTCAGCGTGCGTTTCGTGATGGAAGTGGCGTGGCAGGCGCATTTCGTCAAAAACATGTTTATCCGTCCGACTGAAGCCGAACTGGCTGAGTTTACGCCGGATTTCGTGGTGATGAACGCAGCGCAGTGCACCAATCCGGACTGGCAGGCGCAGGGGCTGCATTCAGAGAATTTTGTCGCCTTTAACCTGACCGAACGCATGCAGCTGATCGGCGGTACCTGGTACGGCGGCGAGATGAAAAAAGGCCTGTTCGCCATCATGAACTATCTGCTGCCGCTGAAGGGTATCGCCTCGATGCACTGCTCGGCCAACGTCGGCAAAGCGGGCGACGTGGCGGTGTTCTTTGGCCTGTCCGGTACCGGTAAAACCACGCTCTCTACCGATCCGGATCGTCAGCTGATCGGCGACGATGAGCACGGCTGGGATGACGACGGCGTCTTTAACTTCGAAGGCGGCTGCTACGCCAAAACCATCAATCTGTCAGATCAGGCCGAGCCGGAGATTTACCGCGCGATTCGCCGCGATGCGCTGCTGGAGAACGTGGTGGTGCGCGCCGACGGCACGGTCGATTACGCCGACGCCAGCAAGACGGAAAACACCCGCGTGTCTTACCCGATCGAGCACATCGAAAACATCGTGCAGCCGGTGTCGAAAGCGGGCCACGCGAAGAAGGTCATCTTCCTGACCGCCGATGCCTTTGGCGTACTGCCACCGGTTTCGCGTCTGACACCGGAGCAAACCCAGTACCACTTCCTGTCCGGCTTTACCGCCAAGCTGGCTGGCACCGAGCGCGGTGTGACGCAGCCCACCCCAACCTTCTCCGCCTGTTTTGGCGCGGCGTTCCTGACGCTGCATCCAACGCAGTACTCGGATGTGCTGGTGAAACGTATGCAGGCGTCCGGCGCGCAGGCCTATCTGGTGAATACCGGCTGGAACGGCAGCGGCAAGCGCATTTCGCTGAAAGACACGCGCGCTATCATCAACGCGATTCTGGCCGGTGAGCTGGATGAAGCGGAGACCGTGACGCTGCCGGTGTTTAATCTGCAGGTGCCCACCACGCTGGCACAGGTGGACGATGCCATTCTCGATCCGCGCCGCAGCTGGCCTGACGCCGCCGCCTGGCAGCAGGCTGCCGAAGCGCTGGCGCAGCGCTTTATCACCAATTTCGAGAAGTACACCGACAACGATGCCGGCAAAGCGCTGGTGCAGGCCGGCCCGCAGCTGTGAGGTAACCTGGCCGCCACAACGGCGGCTTAGCGATGGCACATTTCGTCGCGGCGCGATTTATCGCGTATGCCTGCAGCGGTAATATCGCTGATGGATGCGCAATAGATTGCGCCGCTACGGTTGGTGCGGAAATTTAACTAACGTTACTGCTTACTGCCGTCGTGGCGCTGTTTTCCGGGATCGGTAACCACGCGCGGATACGTAATCCGCCGCGTTCACTGTCGCCAATCTCCAGCGATCCGTCATGCGCATCGATAATACGCTGCACAATCGCCAGGCCCAGACCGGTGCCGCTGGTGCTGCGCGCGCTATCGCCACGCACAAACGGCTGGAACAGATGCTGTAACTGATCCGGCTTAATGCCCGGACCATCATCCTCCACCTGGAACCACGCGCGATTCAATTCCTGACCGCTGCTGACCTTGATCCAGCCGTTCCCGTAGCGCGCCGCGTTAACCACCAGATTCGCCACCGCGCGTTTAATCGACAGCGGATTAATATCCAGCATCAGCTCCGCGTCCATCACCGCATTCTCAATCTCGCGCTCGTAGCCGCTCTCCGCCGCCACCACTTCGCCCAGCACGCTATTCAGATCGGCGCGCTCGGTTTGCATCTCCTGCCCGGTGCGCAGGTAATCGATGAACTGCTCAATGATGGCGTTGCACTCTTCGATATCTTTGTTGATTGACTCGGCCAGGTAGCCATCTTCCTCGCCCATCATCTCGGTGGCGAGACGGATGCGCGTCAGTGGCGTGCGTAGATCATGGCTGACGCCGGCCATCAGCAGCGTACGGTCATCGGCCAGCTGCTTCACGCCCGCCGCCATCTGGTTGAAAGCACGCGTCACCGAACGCACTTCTGAGGCACCGTATTCGCGCAGCGGTGGCGGAATAATGCCTTTCCCCACCTGCAACGCAGCGTGTTCAAGATCGACTAAGGGTCGGTTTTGTATTCGGATAAACAGCCAGGCGCCGCCAATCGCCAGCAGCATAATCGCCAGGGTATAGCGGAACAGCGGTGAGAAGTCACCCTGATGGATCTCGGTCAACGGTACGCGCACCCAGATATCCGGCGACAGCCAGGTTTTCAGCCAGACCACCGGCGAGTTTTTGTTAACCTCAACCCGCACGTCGGTCGGCCCGCCCAGCTGCTGCGCCATCTGTTCACTGAGGAATTCGTAATGCTGCGCCCAGCGCAGCCCGCTCTCTTCCGCCGCCGCGTTGGTGTACAACGAAATGCCCAGCTCACGATAAATCTCGCGCCGGAAGGCCGGCGGCACTTCCAGCTGCGTGCCATCCTCCAGCTGCAGCCGGTCGGTCATCAGCATACGCACTTCGTAGGCGAGGACTTTGTTGAACTGCTGCAGGCTGGGAAGAATGGCAAAATTGAGCACCACCAGGTAGGTCGTTACCAGGCTGACGAACAGCAAGGTAACGATCAACAACAGGGTGCGGGCAAACGAACTGCGGGGTGAGAAGCGCAATCGCCTCATGCTTTGCTGCCGTCCGGAACGAACACGTAGCCAAGGCCCCAGACGGTCTGGATGTAGCGTGGATGCGCCGGATCTTCTTCGACCATGCGGCGCAGACGAGAGATCTGCACGTCGATAGAACGCTCCATCGCACTGTACTCACGCCCGCGCGCCAGGTTCATCAGCTTATCGCGCGACAGCGGCTCACGCGGATGGCTCACCAGCGCTTTCAGCACGGCAAACTCTCCGCTGGTCAGCGGCATCGGCTCATCTTCACGGAACATTTCACGCGTGCCGAGGTTCAGTTTGAACTTACCGAAGGCGATGACCGCTTCTTCCTGCGACGGCGCGCCCGGCAGCTCATTGGCCTGACGACGCAGCACAGCACGAATTCGCGCCAGCAGCTCACGCGGGTTGAACGGTTTTGGAATGTAGTCATCGGCGCCGATTTCCAGCCCCACGATACGATCGACCTCTTCACCTTTCGCGGTGACCATAATGATCGGCATCGGGTTACTCTGGCTACGCAGACGACGGCAAATTGACAGGCCATCTTCGCCCGGCAGCATTAAATCCAGCACCATTAAATGGAATGATTCGCGGGTCAGCAGACGATCCATCTGCTCGGCGTTGGCGACGCTGCGCACCTGAAAGCCCTGTTCGGTGAGATAGCGTTCGAGCAGTGCGCGCAGACGCATATCATCATCGACGACCAGAATTTTGTAGTTCTCTTGCATGTTCAACTCCCAAAGGCGCCATTGCCTGAGCCGATATTGTGTAAAAAAGATGCCTGTCTGTGACAGTCATTAATGGTTTATATTCTAGCCGAAATTGTTACAAAGCATATTAAACAGCAGCTTATCTTTAATTTTAACCGCGAACTGCGGCTCCGCTCGCGCTTTTCTGACTGATTTTGACGCCGTTTAGCGCTTGTCTGAAAATCAGCGGCGTTTTCTGCCGGCGAGTGGTCCAGCCGGGCCGTCCCGCTTCCGCCGTCAGGCGGGGCGCGCCATTTGGCTTAAGTTTCGCCTGCAGGATAAGCCAGCGGCCGCGCTCAGTAGCATAAAATATCGCGTTTTCGCCGCTGACTGCGTATCCGCGCTCGGAACAGTGCCAGTGCGCGCGCAAAATAAGGCCAGCGTTAAATAAAGTGATTTAAATCAGTCAGTAAACTCCCCTTTCCTCTGCGCAAATGATCTCCGACACTGCATCGGTACCTGCTTACTGAGTTCATGTGGAGAAGAAAGATGAAAAAAACCGTTGTTCTGCTGAGCGCTCTGGTACTCACCAGCCTCACACAGGTTCAGGCCGCTACGCCAGCGGGCGAAGCCGCCGGCGCACAGGCGTCGACCACGGCCAAAGGTAATTCCGATGCTATCGGCATCGGTGCGGTGGGTGCCCTGCTCGGCGTCGCGCTGGCCACCATGGGCGGCGGCGATCACGGCGGCAGCAGCACCTCAACGACCACGGCGACCACGCCGGGCAAATAACGCTTATCTGGCGCGGCAAGGCTGCGGCGCTTCCCCCTCTTATACTGCCAGCCCTTTCGCCAGCGGAGAATAAGTTGCGCCCCGGCTTGTTTCACCAGGCCATTACTCTCCGCCTCTTTTTTCCTCACTTTCCGTGACGTACTCAATGCGGTTCACAAACCACACCTTCTGCCCTTCCGGCGTGTTTACCGTCACCTCGTCATCCACCTCTTTTTTGATCAGCGCGCGCGCCATCGGCGAGTCGATGGAGATGTACTCTTTCACCGTATCGCCATAGATCTCGTCCGGTCCGACGATGCGAAAACGCTTCACGTCGCCCTGCTCATTCTCCACTTCCACCCAGGCACCGAAGAACACTTTGCCCTCCTGCTGCGGCGCATAATCAACAATTTTCAGCTCGGCGAGGCATTTACGCAGATAGCGCACGCGGCGATCGATCTGGCGCAGCAGGCGCTTGTTATAGGTGTAATCGGCGTTTTCAGAGCGATCGCCCAGGCTGGCGGCCCAGGAGACAATGCGGGTGATTTCCGGCCGCTTCTCATTCCACAGATGGTCGTGCTCAGCACGCAGCTTGTTATAGCCTTCGCGGGTAATCAGTTGGGTTTTCATCGCTTCACTCGTGGTTACAGCCCTGTTCACTGCACAGAGGCTATCACAAAGCCTTACCTGCCCGGACAGGCACCCAGCGTCTTTTTCATCAGGCGCACATAATCGGCGACCAGGCCGGGCGTCCAGGTCATGATTTCTGCCCGTTCGCGTAGCACGCAGGCGCCCCAGAACGCCGGCTGCAGCAGCAGCGCAAACACCTGCTGCAGTCGCTGGCCGTAATAGCCTTCAAACGCCACGTCCAGCGCATCCACCACGGTGGTCGAACAGTTTTTTGCCGTCAGATTATACAAGCTGTCACCACGGTTGGCCTGCCAGTAGCTGGCGAGCGCCTGCCCGTTGTAGTGCTGAAAACTGAAGGTTAAATCCGGGCTGCGCCAGTCGGCAATCTCTGCCGCCAGCGAGGGGAGAAAACGGCCGGGGCGATCGTTAATCTGTCCGGCCAGCAGCAGACGCGGCAGCTCGTGCGGTTGCGGATCGATCTCCTGCTGCGGATAAAAGCTGATGTAGCCGCGCTCGCCAAAGCTCAGTGCCGCGTGGCCGGTACAAAAGTGCCCTTCACCGTTAATCACGCCGATGTAACGGTCAATCACATAGCGCTTCGGCTGTTGACTGACTTCAGACTGCGCCTGCCAGACGTGGACACAGAGAGGAAATGCCGCGGCGACCGGCGGAAAGCGGGCCTGCTGCCACGGACGGAGCCGCGCGATATGACGATGGCCGCGACAAAACCACGGCAGCAGCGTAACGGACTGACCCGCCGGCAGGCGCTGCCACTGGCGCCATACGCGCCACACCGTCAGGCTGAACGACAGCAGCAACAGCACCAGCCAGCTGCCCAGCAACAGGCAGGTATGCAGGTTGTCATTGAAAAACAGCACCACGCTCAGCAACATCTCGCCGCAGCCCAGCATAAAATGTCGCACCCAGCGCTGGCGCTGAATCAGCGCCGCGCTCAGGCAGCGAAACAGGCCGTTAAACAACAGGCAGATTTCCATCACCGTCAGCAGTAGTTTCTTCAGTTGCCTCTCGTCACCGTGCCACAGCGCGCCGGCCAGCAGCGTGCCAACAAAAATCAGGGAAAACAGCAGATTGAGCCAGCGCTGCAGCGACACCTCGCCGCTCAGCAGGTTAAACAGCAGCGACAGCGACAGTAAGAGCGCCAGCACCTGTAGCGACAGATTAATATGCCCATCGACCAGCACGTCCGCCACGATCATGCCTGCCAGTAGCACGCCGCATAGCGCCAGGCCATAAATCAGCAGCCGATAACGCACCAGCAGCTCGCGTCCGGCCAGCAGCAGCAGTAATTTGATCATTGCTTCACCCTCCTTCCGTGGTTTGCCACGGATTATAGGGCAGAGGCGGGGCGAGCCTGGCAGCAACCGGCACGCCATTGCGCTGGGGTTTAACACATAGGTGGCTAAGTTTCTCTGAGTTGCGCGCTGCATTCAGAAAAAGACGGATTCACCGGTCAGCGGCTGGCAATTTGCGGCCTCAGTCCGTATAACTGTCCCCTATTTCTAACCCTGTGTAAGCAAGACCGTTACTGATGATGAAAGATTCGCTGAGCCAGATTATCGCAGGTGAGCTGAAGGCACGCGCCGACCAGGTTGACGCCGCCATTCGCTTGCTGGATGAAGGGAACACCGTGCCGTTTATCGCACGTTACCGTAAGGAAGTGACCGGCGGGCTGGATGATACCCAGCTGCGTACGCTGGAGAGCCGTCTCGGCTATCTGCGTGAGCTGGAGGAACGCCGCCAGTCGATTCTGAAATCCATTGATGACCAGGGCAAACTGACGCCGGAATTAGCCACTGCTATCAACGGCACGCTGAACAAAACCGAGCTGGAAGATCTCTATCTGCCTTATAAGCAGAAGCGCCGCACGCGCGGGCAGATCGCTATCGAAGCCGGGCTGGAACCGCTGGCTGAGACGCTGTGGAACGATGCGTCTCAGGACCCCGAGCAGCTGGCAGCTCGTTATGTCGACGCGGACAAAGGCGTTGCCGATGTGCGTGCCGCGCTGGATGGCGCACGCTATATCCTGATGGAGCGCTTCGCCGAAGACGCCACGCTGCTGGCGAAAGTGCGTGATTACCTGTGGAAGAACGCCCATCTGGTTGCGCGCGTGGTGGAAGGTAAAGAGGAAGAAGGCGCTAAATTCCGCGACTACTTTGATCATCACGAAGCGCTGAGCAGCGTGCCGTCGCACCGCGCGCTGGCCATGTTCCGTGGCCGTAACGAAGGCATTTTACAGCTGTCGCTCAACGCTGATCCGCAGTTCGACGAGGCACCGCGCGAAAGCTACGGTGAAACGCTGATCGCCGACCACCTTGGCCTGCGCCTGAACAACGCACCGGCCGACAGCTGGCGCAAAGCCGTGGTCAGCTGGACCTGGCGCATCAAGGTCCTGCTGCACCTCGAAACCGAACTGATGGGCACCATCCGCGAACGGGCGGAAGACGAAGCGATCAACGTGTTTGCCCGTAATCTGCACGATCTGCTGATGGCGGCTCCCGCCGGCATGCGCGCCACCATGGGTCTCGATCCTGGCCTGCGCACCGGGGTCAAAGTGGCGGTGGTCGATGCCACCGGCAAGCTGGTCGCGACCGATACCATCTATCCGCATACCGGCCAGGCGGCCAAAGCCGCGACCTCGGTGGCGGCACTGTGCGCGAAACATCAGGTTGAACTGGTGGCGATCGGCAACGGCACCGCTTCACGTGAAACCGAGCGTTTCTTCCTCGACGTACAGAAGCAGTTCCCGCAAATCAAAGCGCAAAAAGTGATTGTCAGTGAGGCCGGAGCATCGGTCTATTCCGCTTCCGAACTGGCGGCGCAGGAGTTCCCCGATCTCGACGTTTCGCTGCGCGGTGCGGTGTCTATCGCCCGTCGTCTGCAGGATCCGCTGGCAGAGCTGGTCAAAATTGACCCGAAATCGATTGGCGTCGGCCAGTATCAGCACGATGTCAGCCAGAGCCAGCTGGCGAAAAAACTCGATGCGGTGGTGGAAGATTGTGTGAACGCCGTGGGCGTCGATCTGAATACCGCTTCGGTGGCGCTGCTGACGCGCGTCGCCGGCCTGACGCGCATGATGGCGCAGAACATTGTCAGCTGGCGTGACGAAAACGGCCGTTTCCAGAACCGCCAGCAGCTGCTGAAGGTAAGCCGCCTTGGGCCGAAAGCCTTTGAACAGTGCGCCGGCTTCCTGCGCATCAACCACGGCGATAATCCGCTGGATGCCTCAACGGTGCATCCGGAAGCCTATCCGCTGGTGGAGCGCATTCTCGCCGCTACAGAACAGGCGCTGAATGAACTGATGGGCAATCCGGGTAGCCTGCGCGACCTGAATGCGCGCGACTTCACCGATGAGCGTTTCGGGCTGCCGACCGTCACCGATATCATCAAAGAGCTGGAGAAACCGGGCCGCGATCCGCGTCCGGAGTTCAAAACCGCGCAGTTTGCCGAAGGCGTGGAGACGCTCAACGACCTGCTGCCGGGCATGGTGCTGGAAGGTGCAGTGACCAACGTGACCAACTTCGGCGCGTTCGTCGATATCGGCGTGCATCAGGACGGCCTGGTGCATATCTCTTCGCTGTCGGACAAATTCGTAGACGATCCGCATCAGGTGGTGAAAGCCGGCGATATCGTCAAAGTGAAGGTGATGGAAGTCGATCGGCAGCGTAAGCGTATCGCGCTGACCATGCGTCTGGATGAGCAGCCGGGTGAGAGCAATGCGCGCAGCGGCGGCAACCGCGGCGCAGGCAAAGAGACCGCGCGGCCGGCCGCCGGTGCCAAAGGCCGCGGCAAACCTGCCAGCGCCAGCGTCGGTAACAGCGCGATGGGCGATGCGCTGGCGGCCGCGTTTGGGAAGAAACGCTAAGCGGCGCGCGAGTACAGGAGGTTGATAAATTGTCCTGGCGGACTACGCTGAAAAAACCGTGTGAAAAAATGACCTTCCGCGTAACCCGGCGATCCGATGGACATTATCAACTTCCTGCTCGATGAGATTTATGAAGGTAGCTTCCCCGTCGCGGCGCGCGAGCGCCTGCTTTCGCACATCCGCGCGGCGCGCGACACGGTAAAGCTGCCGCGTAAAGCGCACTGGGATGAAAAAGACGTGGTGCTGATCAGTTACGCCGACCAGTTCCGCGAACCCGAGCAGCCCACGCTCGCCAGCTTTACGCGCTTTTTTCAGCAGCATCTGCAGTCCACCTTCAGCCTGGTGCATCTGCTGCCATTTTTCCCCTATTCGTCCGACGATGGCTTCTCGGTTATCGATTACCACAAAGTGAACCCGATCTGCGGTGACTGGCGGCACATCACGGCGCTGCACAGCGAAACCCGGCTGATGTTCGATTTCGTCTGTAACCACATGTCGGCGCACAGCGCGTGGTTTCGCCACTTTCTGGCGCAGGATGCCGGCTGGGACGACTTCTTTATCAGCATGCCGCCTGCCACCGATCTCAGTGCCGTGACGCGCCCGCGCACCTCACCGCTGCTGACGCCGTTTACCCTCGCTAACGGCGACACGCGCTTTATCTGGACCACCTTCAGCGCCGACCAAATCGATCTCAACTTCGCCAATCCGCAGGTGCTGATCCGCATGGTGGGCGTGCTGCTGGATTATCTCAACAAAGGCGCGGATTACGTGCGGCTGGACGCGGTGGGCTACATGTGGAAAACGCCGGGCACACGCTGTATCCATCTGACCAAAACCCATCAGCTGGTGAAGCTGTTTCGCGCCATCGCCAACGAAGTCGCGCCAGGTACGGTGATCGTGACCGAAACCAACGTGCCGCATCAGGATAACATCAGCTATTTCGGCAACGGCCACGACGAAGCGCAGATGGTTTACCAGTTTTCGCTGCCACCGCTGGTGCTGCACGCCATTCACTCCGGCTCGGCGCGCGCGCTGCGCCAGTGGGCCAGCACGCTTGAGCCCGGGAATGGCGGCACCACCTTCTTTAATTTTCTCGCCTCGCACGACGGCATTGGCCTCAATCCGGCACGCGGCATTTTGTCGGAAGTGGAGATTGTGGCGCTGGTGCGTGAACTGGCGCTGGAGGGCGCGCTGGTGTCCTATAAAAACAACCCGGACGGCAGCACCAGCCCGTATGAAATCAACGTAACGTATCTGGATGCGCTCAATCACCAGACCGACGATGACGAGACGCGCCTGCGCCGTTTCCTGCTGGCGCACGCAATTCTGCTGGCCTTTCCCGGCGTGCCCGCCATCTATATTCAAAGTATTCTCGGCTCGCGCAATGACAACGAGGGCGTGCGCGCTGCCGGGCACAACCGCGCCATCAACCGTGAGAAGTACAGCCTGCGCGATATCGAACAGCAAATCAGCGGCGGCAACCCGCTGCGTCAGCAGGTGTTTGAGCGGCTTAGCGCGCTGATTCAGCTGCGCACCCGGCAGCCGGCGTTCCATCCGGACAATCGGATGACGCTACTGGAGAGCGACAACGCGGTGCTGCTGCTGCGCCGTCACGCGGCGGACAGCGACGAAGGGTTACTGTGCGTGTTCAATCTCAGCAGCCGCGAAATCAGCACCACGCTGCCGCAGGCGCGCCCTTTTCAGGATGTGATCAGCGGGCAGCGCGTGGATGGCAGCCAGCCGCTGGTGCTGGCCGCCTGGCAGTTTATGTGGCTGCGTGGATGAACTGCTGCACCTGCTGGCAGAACGCCTCCGGGTGCGAAATAAACGGCGCGTGCGCGGCCTTCGCGATGACAACCGACTGCGAATGCGGCCAGCGCGCATCCAGCTGCGGCGCAATGCGGCGCGGCACCAGGCCATCCAGCGCGCCATAGATACGCAGGAACGGCAGCGTCAGCCCATCCAGTGCGCTGCGCAAATCATCGTGGCGCAGAATGTTCAATCCCCCTTCCAGTACCGCTACCGACGGCATCGGCTGCGACAGCACTACCTCTTTCAGCTGGCGCGCATCCTGACGCGCATTCTCCGTCCCCATGGTTTGCAGCGCGAGAAAACGCTCCACGGTGCGCTGGAAATCGCTGCTCAGCTGCTGCTGGAACGTCGCCAGCGTCTCAGGCTGGATGCCCGGCCATTCATCCCGGGCGGTAAAGCACGGCGACGACGCCACGCTAATCAATGCCGCCACGCGATCGGGCTGGCTCAGCGCCAGCTGGCTGGCCACTAAGCCGCCCAGCGACCAGCCGAGCAGCACGGCGCGCGCTGGCAACTGCGGTAATAGCTGCTGCGCCATCTGCGCCAGGCTCAGCGGCCCAAATCCCTGGCTGCGGCCAAATCCCGGCAGGTCCACCAGGTGCAGACGAAAATGCGGGCTGAGTCGCGGAACAATGTGTTGCCACACTTCGGCGTTCAATCCCCAGCCGTGCAGCAGCACAAGATCGCGATCGCCTGTGCCTGTGGTGTGCCAGTAAAGCGAACTCATCGGTTACACTCCCGAAAAGTGAAAAGGAGGTCGCTATGCTAGCAATCCCGGCCCTGTGTTGGCTATGCCGTCTGCCGCTGCGTATCGCCCGGCACGGCCTGTGCAGCGTATGTCTGCGCCAGCTACCGGCGCTGCCGGCGCTCTGTCCCTGCTGCGGACTGCCGGCCAGCGGCGATCAGCCGTGCGGACGCTGTCTGCGCCGGCCGCCGCCGTGGCACGCTCTCACTTGCGTGAGTGATTATGTGCCGCCGCTGAGCGAATGGGTGCAGCAGCTCAAATTCTCGCGCGCAACCGCACTCAGGGTGATGCTGGCGCGGCTGCTTTTGTTAAAATTATTAACAAAGCGCCGCCAGCAGCCGTTGCCGCGTATCGATCTGGTGCTGAGCGTGCCGCTCCATCGCCGCCGCGCCTGGCAGCGCGGTTATAATCAGGCCGCGCTGCTGGCTAAACCGCTGGCGCGCTGGCTCGGCTGTGAATACCGCGAAGGGCTGCGCCGGGTGCGTCACGGTGCGGTGCAGCATGCGCTCAGCGCCCGCGCCCGGAAAAGCAATCTGCGTGGAGCGTTTCGCCTTGAAATGGCGGTGCGCGGACGCCACATCCTGCTTATCGATGATGTGGTGACCACCGGCAGCACGGTGGGAGAAATCAGCCGCTTATTACTGGCGCAGGGCGCGGCCAGCGTACACATAGGATGCCTGTGCCGTACCTTGTAGAGCGTCGGCGTTGGGCGTATTATAACCAGGTATTTTAGTCAACTATTGAGCAATCGCCATGATCCGTATTACTGATACTGCGCAAGAGCACTTCGCAAAACTGCTGTCAAAACAGGAAGATGGCACCCAGATTCGCGTATTCGTTATTAACCCGGGTACGCCAACCGCCGAGTGCGGCGTCTCCTACTGCCCGCCGGACGCGGTTGAAGCCACCGATACCGAACTGAAGTTCGACAAGCTGTCTGCGTATGTCGATGAGCTGAGCGCGCCGTACCTCGAAGATGCGGAGATCGACTTCGTGACCGATAACCTCGGCTCACAGCTCACGCTGAAAGCGCCGAACGCCAAGATGCGTAAAGTGTCGGACGATGCACCGATGGTTGAGCGCGTGGAGTATCTGCTGCAGGCGCAGATCAACCCGCAGCTGGCCAGCCACGGCGGTCGCGTCTCGCTGATGGAGATCACCGACGAAGGCTATGCCATTCTGCAGTTCGGCGGTGGCTGTAACGGTTGCTCGATGATTGACGTGACGCTGAAAGACGGCATCGAGAAAGAGCTGCTGGCCGCCTTCCCGGAACTGAAAGGCGTGCGCGATCTCACCGAGCATCAGCGCGGCGAGCACTCCTACTACTGATAGAAGATGCGGCAGCCACCCCGGCTGCCGCGTGTTTTACGGCTTCTTACGCCCTTCATTGACGATCGCCAGCAGCTGCTGCACTTTCCGGTAACTAAACAACTTCTCCAATGGTACGCGCAGTTTGCGCCGCCAGTTGGGGTATTCGGCTACCGTGCCCGGCACGTTGACCGGCGTCTCCATTCCCAGCCAGTCCTCCGGCTGCAGCCCCAGCAGGGCGCTGTCGGTGTACGCCAGAAAGCGGTGCACGCCCTGATTCAGCGCAGGCGTCAGACGCTGGCCGGCGCGGTTTTTGCTGCGCGCATCAATGGCTTGCGCCTCGCTCATCGCCTTCAGCAGCGCTTTTCTCTGCCCATCGCGTTCGGCGATGGCCGCCTTCAGCATGCTGCGTTTAGTAAACAGCCCCAGCTGCTCGCGCAACTGCAGATCGGCGGCATGCCAGAATCCGCTCAGCGTCGGCAAATCATGGGTACTGGCGCTGGCAATCGACTGGCGCGGATAGGCTGCCGGTGGCCGGAACTGCCCGTCCTCCCCGCACTCGAACATCAGCACCTTCCACGAAAAAATGCCGCGGTCGCGCAGCAGGCTGACGATCTCCTGCGGCACGGTGCCGAGATCTTCACCGATCACCATGCAGCGCTGACGCTGACTCTCCAGCGCAAGGATCGCCAGCAGGTCGTGCACCGGATAGGCGACATACGCGCCTTTATCGGCACTTTCGCCATAGGGAATCCACCACAAACGCAGTAGCGCCATCACGTGATCGATACGCAGCGCCCCGCAATCGCGCATATTGGCGCGCAGCAGATCGATAAACGGCTGATAGCCCCGCGCGCGCAGTACATGTGGATCGAGCGGCGGCAGCGCCCAGTTCTGCCCGAGCGGGCCAAGCGGATCCGGCGGTGCACCCACCGATGCGCCCAGCTTATACAGCTGCGGATCCTGCCAGGTTTCCGCGCTGTGCTGTGCCACGCCAACCGCCAAATCGCGATATAACCCGACCGCCATCCCCAGCTGCTGGCTACGCTGCCAGCAGGCGGCGAACTGCTGCTGCGCCAGCCACTGCAGCCAGCTCCAGAACAGAATGTCGTCCTGATGCTGCGCGCACCATTGCTGCACCTCCGGCTGCTGCGCCTGCTGCCAGCCTGATGGCCACTTTTCCCAGCCCCACTCATCGGGATGCTGCTGGCTGCGCGCCGCTACGATGGCGTCAAACGCCGCCTGATAGCGCAGCGCATCGCCGCCTTCAGCCAGAAACTGCTGAAACGCCGGCTGTCGGGTCAGCTGCGGCTGTGCGTGCTGCCAGGCAAAACGCAGCGCAGTCAGCTTGAGCATCGTCACCGCGCGGTAATCAACAAACGCTGCGCTGCGCGCCTGTTTTAGCGCTTTGCGCGTTGGCGCGCTGTGCCACCAGCGCTGGGCGGCTTCACTGTGGGTGAATTCGTCGATTTGATTGATGTCGATGTACAGCACGTTGAGCCAGCGGCGCGAGCTCGGGCTGTAAGGGCTGACGTGCTCCGGCTGCGCCGGATAGAGCGCATGCAGCGGGTTGAGACCGATGAAATCGCCGCCGTGAGCGGCGACCTGCTCCAGCATCTGCATCAGATCGCCAAAGTCGCCGATGCCCCAGTTACGCGCCGAGCGCAGCGTATAGAGCTGCATCAGCGCGCCCCAGCGCTTCTCCCCCTGCGCCAGCGCCGGCGGCAGATAACAGCGCGCCGGTGCGATGATAATGCGCGTTTGCCACTGCTGGCGTGAAGTGCTCAGGGTGAGCTGATGGTAGCCCTCGGGTAGTTCTGCCGGCAGCGCCAGGCTTTCTCCCGCGCTCAGCGTGCCGTCATAGTGCTGCCCCTGCTCGCTCACCAGCTGCCAGCGGTAGTCGTCGCTGCCCTGCGGCGTCAGTTCAGGCTGCCCGGGCGGCGTGAACACCAGCACCGGCGGCAGCGGTGGCGCGTTGCCCGTCGGGGCGTCCATCAGCGCCAGCAGCGCGCGTTTGGTGTCGTCGCTGATGGTCTGTGACTCACCTTTATTGTTGATAAAACTCAGTGCGATACCGGCATCCCGTGCAGCCTGATCCAGTTTCTTCATGGCCATGTTGTCTCCTTCGTTGCCGTGCGCACATTACGCGTGCAGCGTCATTTTCCGGCGGCTCAGCGCGCCGCCTGCCAGATACGCTGTTGATAATCGCGAATCGAACGATCGGCACTGAAGCGGCCGGTATGCGCCGTGTTGAGAATCGCCGCTTTGGTCCACGCTTCCGGATCGCGCCACAGCGCTTCGACGCGCTGCTGCGCCGCGATATAAGCGGCGAAATCGGCCAGCACCAGCCACGGATCGCCCTGTTTGCTCAGGCTCTCCAGCAGCGGCGCAAATACCTGCCGGTCGCCGTCGCTGAATTTGCCCTTTTCCAGCTCCTTCAGCAAACCGTCGAGATAGCGATCGTGCTTGCGCAGTTTCTTCGGACTATAACCGTCGGCCTTCAGTGCTTTTACCTCATCCACCGTGTTGCCAAAGATAAAGATATTTTTCTCACCGACCGCCTCGGCAATCTCCACGTTAGCCCCGTCCAGCGTGCCAATCGTCAGCGCGCCGTTGAGCGCCAGCTTCATGTTGCCGGTACCGGAGGCTTCGTAGCCGGCCGTGGAGATCTGCTCCGAGAGATCGGCTGCCGGAATCATCAGCTCGGCGGCGGTAATCCGGTAATCCGGCACAAACACTACTTTCAGGCGATCGCCCACCAGCGGGTCGTTGTTGATCACCTCCGCGACTTTATTGATGGCACAGATGATGTTTTTTGCCAGCAAATAGCCGGGCGCCGCCTTGGCGCCAAACAGAAAGACGCGCGGCACGAAGTCGGGATTGTCCGGGTTATCGCGCAGCTGGCGATAGCAGTGCAGGATGTGCAGCAGACTGAGATGCTGGCGTTTGTATTCGTGCAGGCGCTTGATCTGCACATCAAACAGCGCGTCAGGATTGATATCAATGCCGGTCACGCGTTTGATGTACACCGTCAGCCGCAGTTTGTTTTGCTGCTTGATGGTGCGGAACTGCTGGCGAAAGCTTTTCTTCTTCGCCAGCGGCGCCAGCCATTCCAGCGCGTCGAGATCGTTGGCCCACTCCACCTGCAGGCTGTCGTCAATCAGCGCGGACAGCAGGGGGTTGCACTGCTTCAGCCAGCGGCGTGGCGTAATGCCGTTGGTGACGTTATGAAACTTGTGTGGCCACATCTGGTGATATTCCGGGAACAGATCGTTAACCACCAGCTGCGAGTGCAGCGCTGCCACACCGTTGACGGCGAAACAGCTCACCACGCACAGATTGGCCATGCGCACTTCGCCTTCGCTCACCACCGCCAGCTTGTGCCAGAGGGCACTGTCGTTCGGCCAGCGCTGTTTGACCTGCTGCTTCAGCCGGCGATTGATCTGTTTGATGATTTGCAGATGGCGCGGCAGCAGTTCGCGCAGCAGGCTCGCCGGCCAGCGCTCCAGCGCCTCCGGCATCAGCGTATGGTTGGTATAGGCAAAGGTGCGGCTGGTAATGTGCCAGGCGTCGTCCCAGCTCAGGCCATGCTCATCCAGCAGCAGGCGCAGCAGCTCCGGAATAGCGATGGTGGGATGGGTATCGTTGAGCTGAATCACTTCGAAATCCGGCAGCGTATGCAGCGCACGGCCCGCCAGCCAGTGACGACGCAGTATGTCGCTCACCGCGCAGGCGCACTGGAAATACTGCTGCATCAG
>NZ_SDFT01000147.1:0-18488 GCF_004916815.1 Pantoea sp. R102 | reverse complement strand
TTCCAGCGTCTCCAGCAGTGCCGGATCGAAAGGTTTGCCGGCGGCCGCGTCGTCGATTGCGCGGCGGTACACCTGCGCGGTACGCGCGCAGTAGTAGAACGATTTGGTGCGGCCCTCAATTTTCAGCGAATGCACGCCCATCTGGCTCAGGCGTTCGACGTGCGCCACCGCGCGCAGATCTTTCGAGTTCATGATGTAGGTGCCGTGCTCATCTTCGAACGCGCTCATCACCTCGCCTGGCTTCATCTTCTCTTCCAGCAGGAATACCCGGTCGGTAGGCTGACCGACGCCGAGCGTCGCGGGCTGCACCGCAACCGGCTGATGGAAGCTAACGATGTTGCCGACCTCATCCTGCTGGCCTTCGGCCACGTTATATTCCCAGCGGCAGGCGTTGGTACAGGTGCCCTGATTGGGATCGCGCTTATTCAGATAGCCAGAGAGCAGGCAGCGGCCGGAGTAGGCCATGCACAGCGCGCCGTGAACAAAGATTTCAATCTCCATCTCCGGCACCTGCTGGCGAATTTCGGCGATCTCCTCCAGCGACAGCTCGCGCGACAGAATCACGCGCGTCAGCCCCATCTGCTGCCAGAACTTCACCGTGGCCCAGTTCACCGCGTTAGCCTGCACCGACAGGTGAATTGGCATCTGCGGGAAGGCGTCGCGCACCAGCATGATTAGGCCGGGATCGGACATGATCAGCGCATCCGGCTGCATTTCGATAACCGGCGTCAGATCGCGGATAAAGGTTTTCAGCTTGGCGTTGTGCGGGGCAATGTTTACCACCACGTAAAACTTCTTGCCGAGCGCGTGCGCCTCGCTGATGCCTTTAGCGAGGTTTTCATGGGTGAATTCGTTGTTGCGCACGCGCAGGCTGTAGCGCGGCTGGCCGGCATACACCGCGTCGGCGCCGTAGGCAAAGGCGTAACGCATATTTTTCAGCGTGCCTGCCGGCGAAAGCAGTTCGGGTTTAAGCATGGGGAGTTCTCACTGATGTCAGGTCAGCATGCCATCACGGATGGCACGTGCAGCGGCCGCGTCAGGCGGCCCTGCAAAAGGTGGGGAATTGTAGGCAGGGCGACTCCCGATGTAAATTGACCTGGATCAATCTAAGCGGTTACAGCAGGCGGCCAACATCCGCTTCCCAGCGATATCCCATGCCGTAAACGGCGCGAATAAACGGCTGTTCGGCATCAAGGTTCTCCAGCTTGCGCCGCAGGTTCTTGATGTGGCTATCAATGGTGCGATCGGTGACCACGCGATAGTCGTCATACAGATGGTTCAAAAGTTGCTCGCGCGAGAACACTTTGCCCGGCTCCAGCGCCAGCGTTTTCAGCAGGCGGAACTCGGCGGGCGTCAGCTCCAGCGGCTGTTCGCGCCAGCTGGCCTGGAAACGCCCTTCGTCGATCAGCAGATGCGAGGCCAGCTGCGCCTCTTCTGGCGAACGTTTCACCCGGCGCAGAATGGTTTTCACCCGCGCCACCACTTCACGCGGGCTGAAGGGTTTGCAGATATAGTCGTCAGCGCCAATCTCCAGCCCGAGCAGGCGATCAATCTCTTCCGTGCGTGCGGTCACCATGATAATCGGCAGCTCGGAGAAGCGGCGGATTTCCCGACACAGCGTCAGGCCGTCACGGCCCGGCAGCATCAAATCCAGCAGCATCAGGTCCGGCGGCGTTTGCTGCACGTAACTCAGTACCGCGTTGCCATCGGCGAGATGATGCGTGCGGTAGTTTGACGCCTGCAGATAATCAATCATCAGCTGCGCCAGTTTGGGTTCGTCTTCCACAACAAGAATCAGGGGATCGCTATTTTCCGTGCTCATAAAGGGTGTCTAGTGAGGAACATACGGCAAGTTTAGCGTGATTTTCAGCCCACCTAAATCAGAGTCGGCCGCATTAATGCTGCCGTCATGCGCCTCAACAATATTCTTGCAGATCGCCAGACCGAGCCCGGAGCCGCCGCTGGCGCGATTGCGCGAGCTTTCGGCGCGGAAGAAGCGCTCAAACAGCTGTGCCTGCTGCTGGCGCTCGACGCCCGGTGCGCTGTCGGCAAACTGCAGCTGCCACTGCTCGCCGCTGAGCTGCATGCTGAGCTGCACCGTGCCGCCGGCATCGGTGTAACGCAGGCTGTTTTCCAGCAGGTTAGTAAACAGCTGCATCAGCCGGTCCGGATCGCCAAAGCTGCTGGCCTGAGTCGGCAGCATCAGGCTGAGCGTCAAACCCCGGCTGCGATAGCGTTCGCCAAAACTGCCCGCCACCACCTCCAGCAGACTGACCAGATCCACCGGCTGTTTGCGGTAGGCGAGGGCGCCCGCATCGGAGAGCGACAGCTGGTGCAGGTCTTCCACCAGCTGGGTCAGCAGCGCGACTTCGCTCTGCAGCGAACTGATGGCGTCGGGCGTCAGCTTGCGCACGCCATCCTGCATCGCCTCCAGCTCACCGCGCAAAATCGCCAGCGGCGTACGCAGCTCATGGGAAATATCGGCCATAAAGGCGCGCCGGTTGCTCTCGTTTTTCTCCAGCGAGCGCGCCAGCTGGTTGAAGTCGCGCGCCAGCTGACCAATTTCGTCGCTGCTGCCGACCTCCACCCGGGTGGTAAATTTGCCCGCCGCCAGCTGATGGGTGCCGTCCACCAGCCGTTTCACCGGCGCCAGCAGGCCGCGCGCCAGCAGCCAGGTGACCAGTGCGGCCAGCAGCGTGGTGAGGCCGACAATCAGCCAGCTGGTCTGACGCTGCTGATGGTCAAAGTTGATATCGGTGCTGCGCGTCAGCCGCTCGGCGGGCGACGCAATCACCCAGCCAACAATCTTGCCGTTGCTGGTGGTGATATTGCGGCGCGAGCCTTCCGGCGGCACCGGCGAGCGCGGGCCGGACAATATTTTGTACTGCTGATCGATAATCCAGAACTGGGTGCGCCAGCCGTGCGGCGGCAGCTGAGTGCCGCTGCCGGGATTCTGTTCCAGCGAGCGCAGAATGGTGAAAATCAGCCGGTCGTTGTTACGCAAAAAATCCCAGCTACCGTGCTGTTCGTATTGATCGGCCAGCGCATCGCTCAGCAGCGTCAGGCGCTGCTCATTGCCCTTTTTGATGTAATCGACAAAGCCATGCTCAAAGCTGAGGCGCACGCCCCAGTGCATGGTGATGATCACCAGCATGCAGGTGGAAAAAATCGCCATAAACAGTTTGGCGCTGATGCCGAGTTTTACCGGCTGCTTCATCCTTTTCTCCTGCCTCTCAGGTCCACGTTTTTACTCACATCGGCGGGTACGCGCCAGAACACCAGCGCCGGCAGCGCAATCACCAGCGCCATGCACAAATAGGTGTACATAAAGGTTTGATGGGTCGCGGCGCTGTCGCTCACCGCGCCATGGCCGAAAGCGCCGAGCAGCAGACCGGCCACGGTGACGCCGATACTCATCGACAGCTGCATGATCATCGACAGCAGGCTGTTACCGCTCGAGGCCAGCTCGTCCGGCAGCTCTTTCAGCGTCAGGGTATTCATGGATGAGAAGCGGATGGCATTGACCATGCCCTGCAACAGCAGCACCACGGGCAGCAGCCAGATCCAGCCGAGCAGCGCCACCACGGGAAACAGCAGCACCACCAGCGCCAGCGCCAGCGTGCCGCCCACCAGCGCGTTACGATAGCCAAACAGATTTACGATGCGCACCACCACGCGTTTGATGCCCATGTTGCCCAGCACCATCGGGATCATCATCAGCCCGGCGTGGAACGGGCTAAAGCCGAGGCCCACCTGCAGAAAAATCGGCGTCATAAACGGCAGCATGCCGCTGCCGATGCGGCCGGTAAAGCTGCCGAGCAGGCCGATGGCGTAAATACGGTTATCAAACAGCTTCAGGCTAAACAGCGCGTTATCGTTGTTGCGACCGTGCATCAGGTAGAACAACAGGGAAAACACCCCCAGCAGAATCAGCAGGCACAGCAGCAGCGGTGAGCCGCCGGCGCTGCGCTGGCCGTCGAGCGCCAGCGTCAGCGTAGCCATGCCCACCGCCAGCAGCACAAAACCGAGGAAGTCAAAGCGTCGCGTCTGCATGGTGTAGTTCGGCATCAGCAGCAGCGTGGCAATGGCACCGATGATGCCGACCGGAATGTTAATCAGGAAGATCCAGTGCCAGCTGGCATACTCCACCAGAATGCCGCCCAGCGCCGGGCCGAGCA
The DNA here is from genome assembly GCF_004916815.1 of Pantoea sp. R102. Lineage (NCBI taxonomy): Bacteria > Pseudomonadati > Pseudomonadota > Gammaproteobacteria > Enterobacterales > Erwiniaceae > Pantoea > Pantoea sp. R102. The sequence continues at coordinate 14,310 of NZ_SDFT01000147.1, read as the reverse complement.
GCGGGCCAATCTGGCCGGGCAGGGTGACAAAGGTCATGGCCGACATGTACTGCTCACGCGGCACGATCTTCATCACCGTCAGCCGGCCGACCGGCACCATCATCGCGCCGCCAATGCCCTGGACCACGCGCGCCATCACCAGCTGGTCAAGTGACGTGGCGAAGGCACACAGCAGCGAACCGAGGCTGAACAGCACGATGGCGCAGAAGAAGATGTTGCGCACGCCAAAGCGGTCCGCCAGCCAGCCGCTGAGCGGCAGCGTGACCGCCACGGTGAGCACGTAGGAGACAATCACCGAGTGCATATGCAGCGGGCTGACGTTGAGATCGTGGGCCATCGCCGGTATCGCGGTGTTCACGATCGTGGTATCCAGCGTCTGCATAAAAAAGCCGAAGGCCACAATCCACAGTTGCCAGCGGACAGTGGCGGTTTGTGCGTTCATGCTCATCCCGTGTTAACAGTTTCATCAACCGCAGGTCGCGTAGCGGCGCGATTTATCGCGCGTTGAATTGCGCCGCTACGCTTAGTGCAGGTATGACGTTATGGCTCCGTTATCAACCGCGGCTGCTTTTTCCGACGGCGCAGTTTATCCATCATCAGGTACACCACCGGTGTGGTGTACAGCGTCAGCAGCTGGCTCATCACCAGCCCACCGGCAATGGTGATGCCCAGCGGCTGGCGCAGCTCCGCGCCGTCCCCGCTGGTCAGCACCAGCGGTAGCGCACCAAACAGCGCCGCCAGCGTGGTCATCAGAATCGGGCGGAAACGCAGCTGGCACGCCTGGAAAATGGCGTCGCGCGCCGACAGATTGCCGTTGCGCTCCGCCTCCAGCGCGAAATCCACCATCATGATGGCGTTCTTTTTCACGATACCGATCAGCAGCAGGATGCCGATCAGCGCAATCAGGCTGAACGGCGTATTAAACAGCTGCAGCGCCAGCAGCGCGCCGACGCCCGCCGAGGGCAGGGTAGAGAGAATCGTCAGGGGATGCACGTAGCTCTCATACAGAATGCCGAGCACGATATACACCGCAGCAATCGCCGCCAGCATCAGCCACAGCTGGTTCGACTGCGAATCCTGAAATACCTGCGCGGTACCGGCAAAGCTGCCGCGCACGCTGGACGGCACGCCAATCGCCGTGATGGTGCGGTCGATGGCCTCCGATGCCTGCGACAGCGAGACCCCTTCTGGCAGGTTAAACGAGATGGTCGAGGCCGCCGACAGCCCCTGATGGTTGACCGAAAGCGGCGCGTTGGCCGGCTGCCATTTGGCAAACCAGCTCAGCGGAATCGCTTTGCCGTCGCTGTTGATCACGAACATCTGATCCAGCGCGCTGACATCCTGGGTATAGCGCGGATCCACCTCCATCACCACTTTGTACTGATTCAGCGGCTGGTAGATGGTCGAGATTTGCCGCTGGCCGAAGGCGTTATTCAGCAGCGCATTGGCCGCTGACACGTCGATGCCGAGGCGCGCCATACTTTCGCGATCGTAAGTCAGCGCCATTTCGCTGCCGTTGTCCTGCTGATCCGAGTTCACATCGGCCAGCTCTGGCAGCGCGGCAAACGCCTGGCGGATTTTCGGCTCCCACTCACGTAAATCGGCGAGGTTATCCGATAGCAGGCTGTACTGGTAGCTGGCGTTCGATTCGCGTCCGCCGACGCGAATATCCTGCACCGCATTGAGGTAGAGGTTGGCACCCGGTTCTTTCGCCAGCTTCACACGCAGGCGGGCGATCACTTCCTGCGCGCTTTCGCTGCGTTCTGACAGCGGCTTGAGTGACACAAACATCGAGCCGCTGTTGGTGCGCGAGCCGCCGGTGAAGCCGGTGACGTTATCGACCGCCGGGTCAGCCTTGATGATGTTCATGAAATCCTGCAGCTTGCCGCGCATCGCCTGAAACGAAATGCTCTGATCGGCGGAGATAAAGCCGTTGAGACGGCCGGTATCCTGCTCGGGCATAAAGGTTTTCGGGATGGCGATAAACAGCCAGATGGTCAGCCCGACGGTGCCGAGCAGCAGCAACAGCACCCAGATCGCGTGGTTCAGCACCCAGCCCAGCGAGCGCGCATAGCCCTGCTGCACCGCCAGCAGCACGCGGCCAAATCCGCGCGTGCGCGGCTGGCTGCGCTTCGCCTGCGGTTTCAGCAGATACGCGCACATCATCGGCGTCAGGGTGATGGAGATAAACAGCGAGATGAGAATCGCCACCGACAGCGTGATGGCAAACTCCGAGAAGAAGCGGCCAATAATACCGCCAATCATCAGCAGCGGCAGGAACACCGCAATCAGCGACAGGCTCATCGACAGCACGGTAAAGCCCACCTCGCGCACCCCGGTGAGTGCCGCCTGCAGTGGCTTCATGCCGGCTTCGACGTGACGCGCGATGTTCTCCAGCACCACGATGGCGTCATCCACTACAAAGCCGGTGGCGATGGTCAGCGCCATCAGCGACAGGTTATTCAGGCTGAAACCGCACAGGTACATGGCGGCGAAGGTACCAATCAGCGATACCGGTACCGCCGCCGCCGGAATTAGCGTGGCGCGGCCGTCGCGCAGGAAGAAAAACACCACCAGAATTACCAGCGCCACGGCGATCACTAGGGACTGCTCCACTTCGTGCAGCGAGGCGCGGATGGTGGGCGAGCGGTCCTGGGCGATTTGCAGGTCGATAGCCGCCGGGATCACCTCATGCAGCTCCGGCATTTCCGCCCGAATGCGGTCGACGGTATCGATAATGTTGGCGTCCGGCGACTTGCGCACCACCAGCAGCACCGCTGGTTTACCGTTGGTCATCCCGGCGTTGCGCACGTCCTGTACCGAATCCTGCACGTTCGCCACATCGCTCAGCCGCACCGCCGCGCCGTTGTTGTAGTGCACCACCAGCGGCTGGTAGACGCTGGCGGTTTGCAGCTCATCGTTGGTCCGCACCTGCCAGCGCTGCTGGGTATCGTCGATGGCGCCCTGCGGACGGCGCTGGTTGGCGTTGCTGATGGCGGTGCGCACCGCATCCAGCGACACGCCCTGATTAAACAGCGCCTGCGGATTGAGGTCGACGCGCACCGCCGGCAGCGAACTGCCGCCTACCGTGACATCGCCAACGCCATCAATCTGCGACAGCTTCTGTGCCAGTTGCGTCGACGCGTAATCATACAGCTGACCGGGATTATAAATTTCCGAGGTCATGGTGAGGATCATGATCGGCGCATCGGACGGGTTGGCTTTGCGGTAGGTTGGGCGATTGGGCATGCCGGTCGGCAGCAGGCTCTGGGCGGCGTTGATCGCCGCCTGCACGTCGCGCGCCGCGCCGTTGATGTCGCGGTCGAAATCAAACACCAGGATGATGCGCGTGCTGCCCAGCGAGCTGGTGGACGTCATTTCACTGACGCCGGCGATGCGCCCCAGCGAGCGCTCCAGCGGCGTGGCGACCGAGGCTGCCATGGTTTCCGGCGACGCGCCGGGCAGCGAGGCCGAGATCAGAATCACCGGGAAATCCAGCTGCGGCAGCGGCGCCACCGGCAGCAGACGGAAGCCGAGAATGCCCGCCAGCGCAATCGCCAGCGTCAGCAGTGTGGTGGCAACCGGCCGATGGATAAACAGGGCGAAAAACTTCACGACTGCGCCTCCGTGCCTTTCAGACGCCGGCGCGTGGCATGGGCAAGGCGATCAAACAGCAGATAGATCACCGGAGTGGTAAACAGCGTCAGCACCTGGCTCACCAGCAGGCCACCGACAATCACCAGCCCGAGCGGCTGACGCAATTCGGCACCGGAGCCGGAGGCCAGCATCAGCGGCAGCGCCCCGAGCAGCGCCGCCATGGTGGTCATCAGAATCGGCCGGAAGCGCAGCAGACAGGCCTGATGGATCGCTTCGCGCGGCGTCATTTGCTGCTTATGCTGCGCCTCCAGCGCGAAGTCGATCATCATAATGGCGTTCTTTTTAACGATGCCAATCAGCAGAATGACGCCAATCAGCGCGATCAGGCTGAATTCGCTGCCCGCCAGCATCAGCGTCAGCAGCGCCCCAACCGCCGCCGACGGCAGCGTGGAGAGAATGGTCACCGGATGAATAAAGCTTTCATACAGAATGCCCAGCACCACGTACATGGTGATCAGCGCCGCCAGAATCAGCCACAGCGTGTTGCCGGTGGCACTCTGAAACGCCGCGGTTTCACCCTGATAGCGCAGCGTTATGCTGGCGGGCAGTTTAAGCTGCTGCGTGACCTGCGCAATCGCCCGCTGCCCCTCCTCCAGCGAATAACCGGGGTTAAGATTGAACGACACCATCACCGCCGGGAACTGATTCAGGCGCATGTGCATCAGCGCCCCGGTCCGCGCATGCACGCTGGCGATGGCGGTGAGTTTCACCATGCCGGTGGTGGTGGTCTCACTGTCGCTGTCGCTGCTGGTTGATGCGCTGCTGCTCACCGGCAGATAAACGTCATCAAATGACGCCGGCGACTGCTGATACTGGGGCGCCACTTCCAGCACCACGCGATACTGGTTCGCCTGGGTAAAAATGGTGGAAACCAGCCGCTGACCAAAGCTGTTGTACAGCGCGGTATCGACGTCAGCTGCCGTGATGCCGTAGCGCGCCGCTTTATCGCGATTCAGCTCCACATAGGCCACGCGCCCCTGATCCTGCAGGTTGCTGACCACGCCATTAAACTCCGGGCGCTGCTGCAGCGCAGCTATCAGCTGCGGCGTCCAGCGCACCAGGTTTTCGCTGTCGGCATCATCAAGGGTGAACTGGTACTGGCTCGGCGTCACCTGATCGTTGACCGTCAGGTCCTGTGCTGGCTGCAGATAAAGCTGAATGCCGGCGACCCGGCGCGCCGCCTGCTGTAGCTGCGCAATCACCTCATCGGCTTTGACGTCGCGCTGGTCAAACGCTTTCAGGTTGATCTGCAGGCGCCCGCTATTGAGGCTGGTGTTATTGCCGTCGATACCAATGGTTGAGGACACACTCTCGACCGCCGGATTTTGCAGGATCACCGTTGCCAGCGCCTGCTGACGCTGCGCCATCGCCGTGAAGGAGACATCCTGCGACGCCACGGTCACCCCCTGAATCAGCCCGGTATCCTGGGTGGGAAAGAACCCTTTCGGGATGGCAAGATACAGCAGCGCGGTGAGTGCAAAGGTTGCCAGCGCCACCAGCAGCGTCAGCTTCTGGTGGTTGAGCACCACGCTGAGCAGGCGGTCATAGCCGCGGACCAGTTTGTCAAACAGCTCGCCGCCTTTGCGCGCAAAGCGTGACTGCTGCGCCTCAGGAATATGCCTTAACAGCCAGGCACACAGCATCGGCGTCAGCGTCAGCGACACCACCATCGACACCAGAATCGACACGGCCAGGGTAATGGCGAATTCGCGGAACAGCCGTCCGACCACATCGCCCATAAACAGCAGCGGAATCAGGACCGCAATCAGGGAAAACGTGAGGGAAATGATGGTGAAGCCAATCTGCTGCGAGCCTTTCAGCGCCGCCTGCATCGGCGTTTCGCCCTGCTCCAGCCGGCGCGAAATGTTCTCCACCACCACAATCGCGTCATCAATGACAAATCCGGTGGCGATGGTCAGCGCCATCAGCGACAGGTTGTTGAGGCTGAAATCGGCGAGATACATCACGCCAAAGGTGCCAATCAGCGACAGCGGTACTGCCACGCTGGGAATCAGCGTCGCCGCCACGTTGCGCAGAAACAGGAAGGTCACCATCACCACCAGTGCGATCGACAGCATCAGTTCAAACTGTACGTCGCTGATTGAGGCGCGGATGGTCTGCGTGCGATCGGCGAGCACACGCATTTTCACGCCATCCGGCAGCGCCGCCTGCAGCACGGGCAGCTGCTTTTTAATGCTATCCACCACCTGAATGACGTTGGCGCCGGGCTGGCGCTGCACGCTGATGACAATCGCCGGACGGTCATTGGCCCACGCCGACTGAAAGCGATTCTCCGGCCCCTGTTCGATATGGGCGATATCTTTCAGCCGCAGCGCCGCACCATTCTGCCAGGTGAGAATCAGATTGCCGTATTCAGCTGCGGTGCGCAGCTGGTCGTTGGCGTCGATGGTCACCGAGTGATATTTGCCGTCGAAGCCGCCTTTCGAACCGTTGACGTTGCTGTTGGCGATCAGCGTATTGACGTCTTCAAGCGACAGCTTGTGCGCCGCCAGCGCTTTTGGATCCATCTGCACGCGAATCGCCGGCTGATTGCCGCCCGCCAGGGTCACCATCCCCACACCATTGATTTGCGACAGCTTCAGCGCCACGCGCGTGTTCACCAGATCCTGCACCTCCGTCAGCGGCAGCGTGTCGGAACTGGCGGCCAGCGTGATCACCGCACTGTCGGCCGGATTGACCTTTTTATACGTCGGCGGATTGGGCAGATCGTCCGGTAGCAGATTATTCGCCGCGTTGATTGCCGCCTGGACTTCCTGTTCGGCGACGTCAAGCGACAGATCGAGGCTGAACTTCAGGGTGATAATCGATGACCCGCCCGAGCTGGCAGACGTCATCTGGCTAAGACCGGCCATCTGACCGAGCTGACGCTCCAGCGGCGAGGTCACGGACGAGGCCATGACGTCCGGGCTGGCGCCAGGATAAAGGGTGGTAACCTGAATGGTCGGATAATCCACCTGCGGCAGCGCCGAGGTGGAGAGAAAGCGATAAGCGAACAGGCCGGCGATCAGCACGCCGATCATCAGCAGAATCGTCGCCACCGGGCGCAGGATAAACAGACGAGACGGATTCATGGCTGGGTACTTTTGCTGTCGTCAGCCAGCTGAACTTTGCTGCCGTTGGTCAGACGATCGATCCCCTCAGTCACCAGACGATCGCCCGGTGCCACGCCCTGCAGGATCGCCTGACGATCTTCCCCCAGTGCCGGTCCGGTGGTGACCGCTTTGCGCGTCACGCTATTGTCTTTGTTGATAATAAACACAAAGCTCCCGTCGCTGCTCAGCTGCAGCGCCTGCGCCGGGATCACCGTCGCGTTTTTCAGCGTGCCGGTTTGCAGACGCAGATTAACGAACTGGTTGGCAAACAGCGCTTCGTCTTCGTTAGGAAAGCTGGCTTTCAGTTCGATGGTGCCGGTGCTGGTATCGATCTGATTGCTGATGTATTTCACCTCACCCTGCGCCAGTATGGTGCTGTTGTCCTGATCGAAGGCCGTCGCGGGCAGGCTCTGGCCGTTGCGCAGTGCGCGCGTCAGCTGCGCGATGTAGCTCTGCGGCACGCTGAACGTCACCGCGGCAGGCTGCATTTGCGTCACCACCACAATGCCGGTGGTGTCGCTGGTCTGCACCATATTGCCGGGATCGACCAGCCGCAGGCCCACGCGGCCGCTGATCGGCGAGGTGATGCGGGCATACTCAATATCCAGTTTTGCGCTGGCGATTTGCGCCTGATCCGCCGCCACCGCGCCCTGATACTGGCCGACGGTAGCAATCTGGCTATCCAGATCCTGGCGCGACAGCGAGTCCTGCGCTGCCAGCTTTTTGTAGCGTGCCAGCGTCAGTTGCGCACTGTGCAGCAGCGCCTGGTTCTGGCTGAGATCGCCCTGATACTGCGCCAGCGTCGCCTGATAACTGCGCGGATCGATCTGCGCCAGCAGCTGACCGGCGCTGACTTTCTGCCCTTCAGTAAAGAACACCTGCTGCAACTGCCCGGCCACGCGGCTGGTGACGGTGACGCTGGCGTTGGGGATCACCGTGCCGAGCGCATTCAGGTACACCGGCACGTCGGCCGTCGCGGCAACGCCGCTGTGCACCAGCGTTGCCGGGCCGCTCATTGGCGCCGCGCCGCGATGACCGCCTGGCGGCAGGTCGCCGGGTGCTGCGCCCCGCTTGCCGCCTGCCACACGCCAGATCACGCCGGCCGCGATCAGCAGCACCAGCAACACAAGCAGCCATTTCAGCCAGCGGGAGAAACCAGAACGGGAAGCATGGATAGTCATCAGCGTCTTCAGATCAGCAAAAGTGTGGGTAAAAACCCCGGTAAGCAGGGGATTATTTCAGCGAAAATCATCACGACGCGCATTATCGGCGGATCGCCAGAACGTTTTCTATACGCAAACCGTAAGCGTTTCGTTAAGAGATGCAGGATTTAAACCGCGCCCGGCAGCGGCCGGTGATGGCGCGCGCAGGCGCTATAAACGGGAGAGGAGGACAACTTACAGGCAAAAAAAACCCACGCATCCGCGTGGGTCGGTGCAACCGAACAGGGTGAATACCACAAGGGTATCGCTGCCGCAGCAGCCGATCTTCACACCAATCAATACCTCTGGGACCTTTATCGTCGCGCAATGGCGGCACGGATAACAGCCGCAAATCGCAACGGAGTTCGGCGAAATGCAACGAGGTGTGAAAAGCTCGACTGCGCGTTTACATCCTGATTTCGTTAAGATTTATCTGATGCCGGTTTACTGTAAATCGCGTCGGGTGCCACGTTCATGTGTTTCAGCACCGGCCCCATGATGTTGCCGAATACCGGCGCGGCCACCGAGCCGCCAAAGTGATCGCCGGCAGTAGGATGGTTAATCATCACCACCAGCGCCACTTCCGGATGGCTGGCCGGCGCGATGCCGGCGGTGTAGTTGACATAGCCGCCGTCATATTTGCCGCTGCTGCCCATCTTCTCCGCGGTACCGGTTTTGGTCGCTAGCCGGTAGCCCGGAACCGCCGCTTTCACCCCGGTACCGCCCGGCAGCACGTCACTCTCCAGCATGTGCACCACGGTTTGCACGATCTGTGGATCCGCCACCTGCCTGCCCAGCACCGGTGGCGTCACTTTGGTGATCGACAGCGGGCGATAGACGCCATACGAACCGAGCGTGGCGTATTCACGCGCAATCTGCAGCGGCGTTACGCGCAGACCGTAACCGAACGAAAAGGTGGCGCGCTCAATGTCCGCCCAGCGCTGGCGATGCAGCGGGAAGTAGCCCACGCTCTCACCGGTCAGCCCCAGCCCGGTCGGCTTGCCGAGTCCAAAAGCCTGGTAGGTGTTCACCAGCGCTTCCGCCGGCATCGCCAGCGCGATGTGCGACACGCCGATGTCGCTGGATTTCTGCAAAATGCCGGTCATGGTCAGCCGCGGCCAGTGGCCGACATCACGGATCAGGTGGCCGTTGACGCTGTAGGGCGTGGTGTCGATCACCGAATCGGGGCGCACCAGATGACGCTGCAGCCCTTCCATCACCACCAGCGGCTTCACCGTCGAACCGGGCTCGTAGCTGTCGTTGATGGCGGTATTGCGCATTTGCGCCGGCGTGGCGTTGTCATAATTGTTGGGGTTGAACGACGGATAAGACGCCATAGCGAGGATTTCGCCGGTGTCGATCTTCACCAGCACCGCCGCGCCCGAATCGGCCTTGTTGAGCAGCACGCCGTCGCGCAGCTTGCTGTACAGCGTAAACTGGTCAAACTTATCGATGCTGAGCTGCACCGTCGGCGGCTGCTTCGGCGGCTCGTAATCGATCATCGCAATAATGTTGCCGTCCCCGTCCTGGCGATACACCTCTTTACCCGGCTCGCCCTGCAGTACCCGGTCAAAGCCCTTCTCCAGCCCGTTAAGCCCGTTGTTGTCCGCCCCGACGATGCCAATCAGCGGCGCCGCGGCTTCACTCATCGGATAAAAACGGCTGTCGTCATACACCGAACTGATGCCTTTCAGATGCAGCTCAGCAATATCTTTGGCAATGCCCAGCTCGATTTTGCGCCCGAGATAGAGGAAGCGCTTTTTCGGATTGGCGGTGATCTGTGTGCGCAGCTCGTCCGGTCGCAGATTCAGCGCCGCCGCCAGATAGCTCCATTTGGCGCTGGTGAAATCGGGATTGGCCTCCAGCACGCGCAGCGGATCGGCGATGATATCGCGCGATGGCACGCTGAGCGCCAGCGCCTGGCCGTCGCGGTCGAGCAGCGTGCCGCGGTTGGTCGGCAGCGTCACGGTCCGCAGCGAGCGCTGGTCGGCCTCGTGCTCCAGCATCGGATGATTGATCAGCTGCAAATCGCCGACGCGCGCCAGCAGCAGGCCCATGCAGCCTAATACGCCCAGACAAATCAGACGAAAACGAAACGGGTTAAACGGGGCTTTAATCTGGTCTTTTCCCAGAAATTTTTTAATCGGGGGCATGGCGATCCGCTGCGATAAAAGATGAATCCAAAGGGGTTAGCTGCAGTTATAAAGAAAGGTAAAGCGAGTTGACAGGAAAACAATGTATCAGTTCGTTTATGCCCGATTGAGGTCATCGTAACGGGACGCGTCACACCGGCAGATCGCAGGCAAAAAAAACCTGCGCATCTGCGCAGGTCGGTGTAATCAAGAAAACTGTTGATGTTCACCCATCAATACCTCTGGGACCCTGACTGTAGCAAGTTGCTCAGCGCAGAAACTATCACTCAAACGCAACAGTTACCGGCAAAATGTAACCAGCGGTGAGATTGTTAGCCGATTGTGCAACTGGCGTGTTTTTTGATTTCCACCAGGCAGCTCATGGCGTTCGGGCCCTGAGTTAACGACGAGGTCCCGATGTCGAGCGTCAGCACGTTAGGGTTGCCGGCGCGGTCCCACGGCTGCCACGCTTTGCCAAAACCGGGATCGAACCAGGCACCGGTGGCGATGATCACCACGCCGGGCGTCAGGCCGTCCGTCAGGCGAACGCCAGCCAGCATACGGCCACGCGCGTTGCTCACTTCAATCTCATCGCCGTCACTGATACCGCGCGCGGCGGCGTCGTCAACGTGCATATACAGCGTTTCGTGACCGGCAGTTTTGCCGGCCTGCACCGTGGCGGTGGCATCCAGCTGGCTGTGCAGGCGATCCGCAGGCTGCACCGAAATCATGTGCAGCGGGAACTGCGCGCTGAGCGCTGCGCCAAGCCACTCCTGCGGCGCGCGCCACTCCGGATGCCCGGCGAAATCCGCCAGCTGGTAATCGGCGATGGTCTGGCAAAACAGCTCAATTTTGCCGCTGGCGGTGTGAATCGGATGCGCCTGCGGATCAGCGCGGAAATCATCCATAAACACGTACGGCTTGCCGCCCTGCGGAATCTCAACAAAACCGCGCTGCCAGAATGCCTCAAACTCCGGGAACGCGATGTCCAGCTGCGCATGCGCCTGCGCGCACTGCTGGTAAAGATGCTCTATCCACTGCATCTCGTTGCGTCCTTCGGTAAAGTGATCGCGGTAGCCAAGGCGATCGGCCAGATCGGCAAAAATATCAAAGTCGTTACGCGCCTGATGCTGCGGTTTAATTGCCTGGTGCATCGCCAGCACGAAGCGGTCACGCGAGGAGCCGCCAATGTCGTTGCGCTCCAGCGTGGTGGTGGCCGGCAGCACGATGTCCGCCATCTGCGCCGCGGGCGTCCAGACGATATCCTGCACGATGACCGTATCCGGACGCTGCCAGCCCTCGACCAGCCGGTTGAGCTGCTGGTGATGATGGAACGGATTGCCGCCTGCCCAGTGCACCAGGTGAATGTCGGGATAGTGCAGCGTCTCGCCCTGAAACGCATACGGCTGGCCGGGATTGAGCAGCATGTCGCTGATGCGCGCCACCGGGATCGACAGGTTCGCCGGATTCGGGCCGGTGCTCATCAGCGGCGCCGGGCCTTCCTGGCGCGGATTGCCGACGCTGTTCATTGAACCATGGCCAAAAGAGAAGCCGCCGCCCGGCAGTCCCGGCTGGCCCAGCATCGACGAGAGCGCAATCATCATCCAGTACGGCTGCTCGCCGCGATGGGCGCGCTGCACCGCATAAGCACAGGTGATAAAGCTGCGTTTGCCCGCCAGCTGCTGCGCCAGCAGTGCGATACGCGCTGCCGGGATGCCGGTTATCGCACTGGCCCACGCGGGCGTTTTCGCCACGCCGTCGCTTTCGCCCAGCAGATAGGCACGCAGCTGCGGCCAGCCGGTGCAGTGGCTGGCGAGGAAAGCCTCATCGATCGCGTTCCGGCGGGTAATTTCATAGCCGAGCGCCAGCATCAGCGCCACGTCGGTGTTCGGGCGAATCGGAATCCACTCGGCGTTAACGAATGCCGGGCAGTCATCGCGCATCGGGCTGATGTTAATGATCGGCGTGCCTTTGGCGCTCAGCTGCTGCAGCGCCGGTTTCAGGCTGTGCTCGCCGGCGCCGCCGGAGGCCACCTGCGCATTTTTCAGCGCCAGGCCGCCAAAGGCGACGAAAATTTCTGCATGCTCCACCACCTGCGGCCAGTCGGTGACGCGGCCGGTGAGCGGCATATAAGTGCCAATCACGTACGGCAGAAAGAACTGTGCCGCGCCCCAGCTGTAGTTACCCTGCTGATCAACGCCACCGCCGCCCTGGAAATAGAAGCGACGAATCAGGGTGCGCGCGTGGTTAACGCGACCGGCTGATGACCAGCCGTACGAACCGTTGAAAATGCCGGAAGCGCCGTAGCGGTCGCGCACCCGGCGGTTCTCTTCCGCCACCAGATCGAGCGCGGTGTCCCAGTCCACGGCGACAAAATCTTCCCGGCCGCGCAGCGTGCGATCGCTGTTTTCACGCGACTTCAGCCACGAACGGCGCACCATCGGCTGACGGATGCGTTTATCCGAGTACACCAGTTCAGGGAGAGTGTGGATCATCGGGGAAGGATCGGCATCGGCGAAGAAAGGTTCGCAGGCAATCAGGCGCTGATTTTCGGTGACGGCGGTAAACGCGCCCCAGTGCGCAAGGTGCGGCACACGAGTTTTCATGGTTATGGGTCCGGCAGGCAGGTGTGATTCAGGCTGGCAGCATAGCACGGTGCCGTTACCGGGCTAAAGCCTCACCGTGAGCGTCTGATTTTCCGCACTTTTGCGACAGCGCTGACATTCTGGCGGGTTGCGGCTGCCGGGCTTTTCCGTAACACTGAGAGCATGTGTAAACGTTTTCCCGGATGTCGACCATTGCATGGCTACTATTAAGGATGTTGCCCGCATGGCGGGGGTGTCGGTCGCGACCGTGTCCCGCGTCATCAATAATTCGCCCAAAGCCAGCGAGAGTTCGCGCCTCGCCGTTACCCAGGCCATGGAACAGCTGCAGTATCACCCGAACGCCAATGCCCGCGCGCTGGCGCAGCAATCCACCGAAACGCTCGGGCTGGTGGTAGGCGATGTGTCAGACCCGTTTTTTGGCGCGATGGTGAAAGCGGTTGATGAAGTCGCCGGGCAAACCGGCAACTTTTTGCTGATTGGTAACGGTTACCATAATGAGCAGAAAGAGCGTCAGGCGATTGAACAGCTGATGCGCCATCGCTGTGCCGCCCTGGTGGTGCACGCAAAAAAAATTCCCGATGACGATTTAGAGCTGCTGATGAAGCAGGTGCCAGGCATGGTGCTGCTGAACCGGCTGCTGCAGGGGTTTGAGTCACGCTGCATTGCGCTGGATGACCGCTACGGCGCCTGGCTGGCCACGCGCCACCTGATTCAGCAGGGTCATACGCAGATCGCCTTTATCTGCTCGACGCACACCATTTCTGACGCCGAAGATCGGCTGCAGGGCTATTACGATGCGCTGAAGGAGCACGGTCTGCCGTGCAACGACCGGCTGGTGGCGTGGGGAGAACCGGATGAGGTCGGTGGCGAGCAGGCAATGACGGAACTGCTCGGACGCGGCAAGCAGGTGAGCGCGGTGGCGTGCTACAACGATTCGATGGCCGCCGGTGCGCTGGCGGTGCTGAGCGATAACGGCATTCGCGTGCCGGAAGAGATGTCGCTGATTGGCTTTGATGATGTGCTGGTGTCGCGCTACGTGCGTCCGCGCCTGACCACGGTGCGCTATCCGATTGTGACCATGGCGCAGCAGGCCGCGCAGCTGGCGCTGGCGCTGGCCAACGGCACCGCGCTGCCGGAGGTGACCAATATGTTTAGCCCGACGCTGGTCAGGCGGCATTCGGTGGGTGGACCGGGTTAGGGTGCGGGCTTTCCCTCACCCTAACCCTCTCCCTGAGGGAGAGGGAACGTTCCAGAGCGCGCGGCAAGGAGAGCGCGGTCAGCCCCCTCTCCCGCTTGTGTACAGTCCGGGGACATCGTGAACACTTGTTCGGGGACATGGTAGACACTTACAACTAAGGCATAAGAACCCGTTTATGGAGTCGCTTATGCCCTGGGATGCGAGAGATACCATGTCATTACGTACTGAGTTTGTTCTGTTCGCCTCGCAAGACGGGGCGAACATCCGCGAGCTGTGCCGCCGCTACGGCATATCTCCCGCCACCGGCTACAAGTGGCTTCGCCGCTGGGATGAGGAAGGACCGTCCGGCCTTCAGGACCGCTCCCGCGCGCCCCGTCACTCACCCAACCGCTCATCTGACGA
>NZ_SDFT01000146.1:0-20284 GCF_004916815.1 Pantoea sp. R102 | reverse complement strand
CTATCGGGTCCTGCTGCGTAAACCGCGCACTGTCCGGGTCGTAGTAACGAAACAGATTGTAGTGCAGTCCGGTTTCACGGTCCAGGTACTGGCCCTGCATACGCAGGTTCTGGTCGTAGCCGGGCAGTTGCTGATGAGTTTCGCGCAGCAGTTTGCCCCATGCGTTATTGATGCCTTCCCAGCTGATGCGGCCTTCGCTGTCTGTCAGGCGTTCCGGCATACCGTTAGCGGCATTGTGGAACCAGAAAATCTCCGCGCCCTCATTGCCGTCAATACGCGCCAGCGGTTCATAGCTGTTTGCGTCGCTGTATACGTAGGTCAGTGGCACTTCGTCGTGTATTTCCTGCAGCAGACGAAAACCGTCCCAGACGAAGCGGGTGAGGGTCGCTGCTCCGGCCGGCTTGCCGTGCAGTAAACGCTGCACGCGCTTGCTGATGCGGCGCCCGAGCGGATCGTAGCGGAAACTCACCTGCACCTGAGGCTTGTTGCGATCGCGCGGTTCGCTGACGACTTCGATCAGGCGATGCTCGTCATCATAGCGGTAGCGCCAGCGCGTCTGACCATCATCCTTTTCACTGGTGCGACCGTGCACGTCGTAGCGCCAGCGGATGCCGTTCAGCTGCGTAACACGGTTGTACGTTACCGCTGCTGCCGAGCTGCGGTCCAGCGGATTGCCCGCGCCATCCCACTGCCACGTATCATTACCGGGCTGTGCACCTTCCTGCGCCAGCAGACGGCCCGCGCTGTCGTAGTGCCAGAGCGTCTGGCTGAAAGGATTGTCGTCGCGCTGTTCGCGGATCAGGTTGTTGCCGTAGTCGAAATCACGCCGGCGTGACCAGCGGCGCGGTGCCGGGCGCTGTGCCTCACCGTCGAACACATCGCGACGCACCAGCCGACCTAGCCGATCGTAATCGCTGCGCGTGGTCAGTCCGCCCTGACTGCGGCTCAGCTCGCGGTGCAGCGTATCGCGCGTAAATTCGCTGACCGGCAGGTTATCCAGCGCAATGCTCAGCAGATGGCCACTGCCGTAATACAACTGTTTCAGCTGGCGGCCATCCGGCAACGTCAGCGCAGTGCAGTTGCCCAGCGCGTCGTACTGCCACGCCAGGCTGCCCTGATCGCCCTGCTCCGCTATCACGCGACCAGCCTTGTCATACGCGAAGGTAATCGCCTGCTCGGCTTCACGGCTCCACTGGTTTTCCCCCAGCGGCAGATGCTGCGCTACGCTTGCCAGCTGGCCCGCCGCGGTATAGTCATAGCGCGTCTGGCCTTCCGGGGTGATGCGTGCCATCAGTTGCCCTGCCGGGCTGAAGGCGAAGCGGTGCGTAATGGCCTGCGGATGACCGGCGGCGAAAGTGCGGGCTACTGCGCGTCCGGCGGCATCGTAGTCATAGCGTGTTGCCACACCGTCCAGCCCGATCTGCGCAAGCAACAGCGAATCTGCGCCCCATTCGAAGTGGTAGCTTTCACCGTTCTGATTTTGCAGCGAGATTAAACGTCCACGGCTGTCCCAGCGGCGCTGCACCTCTTCGCCCTGCGCGTTGCGCGAGAGAGTCAGTCTGCCGGCCTGGTCGTAAGCGAATTCGCTGCGTTTACCGTCTGCCGAGGCATACGCCACTGGCAGACCACGTTCGCTCCACTCCAGACGTTCTTCCCAGCCTTCAGCACGTTCCATCTGCCGGGGCCGCCCGGCGGCATCATAGTAGTATCGCGTTTCTTCGCCATCGGCTGCTGTAACACAACTCAGCCAGCCCAGCGGATGATAACAGTAACGCGTAGTCTGGCCGGAGCAGTCCGTCTCGCGAATGACCTGCCCGGCATCGTTATACTCACGGCGATAGCGATTGCCCGCCGCATCAATCTCTTCTGTGATCAGCCCAAACTCATCGCGCAGATAACGCGTGCTGTGCCCGAGCGCATCGACCACCCGTTCCAGTCCGTGATGAATGTCGTAGTAATAACGGATGGCAGCGCCGCCAGACTGGGTGATGACGCTGGGCAGGGCACGATGCGTTAACCACTCTGTGGTCTGCGCATTGCCATCGGCATCCTGCTCTTCAATGCGGTTGCCGAGCTCGTCATAGGTAAAGTTCACCGCATGGCCGAGCGGGTCAATACGGCGCGTCAGCAGTTCATTGTCATCCCACTCGTAGCGCCATTGCTCGCCGCGCTCGTCGATGTAGCAGGTAATCAATCCCTGTGCATTCCAGTGATGCTCGCGCTGCTGACCATCGTAGGTAGAAACGCGGGTAATGCCCGCCGCGAGATCGTAATGCATACGGCAGCCATCGCCGCTGCTGGTGCGGTTTTCTGTCACCCGCCAGTGATCAAACAGCTGCCAGCGATACTCACTCTCCAGCCCGCCCGGCAGGCGGTGCCACACCATCAGGCCATCCACGTTATAACGGAAACGGCGCGTCTCAATGCCTGCCGCATCGGTGACGCTGGCCAGCTGGCCGTGATCATCAAAGCTCCAGCGCATCAGCGGCCAGTGCTGTTCACCGTCAAAGTGACTGGCAGCGGTAACGCGTTGCGGATGGCGTTCGTCGTTGTAGTGCAGCGTCACGTCAATCGCCAGCGGTTCATCATGGATGCGCACCAGCCGGTTCTGCTCATCCCAGCCCATCTCCAGCGCGTTGCCGTACTCGTCACTCAGCGAGGCGAGGCGCAAGAGCTGCGGGTTTCTGGCGGTGGGTTTGTACAAGCGCCAAACCGCGCCGTCATCGTCAGCGATTGCCACGTCACCGTGCGCATTGCGTCGCACCATCAGTCCTTCGCTGATGCTGTAAAGCACCTCTTTTTCACCGGGCAAGGCAAAACGCAGTTCGCGGCCGTTGTCATCAAACCAGGTGGCCTGATTGCCTTCCAGCATCAGATAGCTGTCGAACACCGTCGACCAGCCGCGGCCAAACAGGCCGGCGCGCTGCGTCAGGCTGTTATAGCTGCGCTGCCAGCGCAGGGGAAAACGTCCCGGCAGCGAGAAATCACGCTCGGCATCATCATTCAGCACTTTCACGCCGGTAGCGGCATGTACCGGGTGCAGCGCGGAGAATATCGCGTTGATAGACATATCGGCCAGCATGCCGCCGCCCGCCATTGCCAGCGCGCACGGCATATTTTTCAGGATCTGACCGGGGCGACCGCGGATCAGCGACAGGCCGATCATCGCCAGCGCCAGACCGGGCTGTTTGCCGCTTTTGATATCCCGCACCGTTAGCGTTTCACCGCCAATGATGACGTTGGCGGAAACATCATCGCTGATGGTCGCGCCACAGGTGGTGCGATCTTTAGCACGTGCCGCCGGCTGGCCGTTGATAAATACGCTTTTAGATCCTTCAGCGAGATACTGTGGTCCGCTGTGTTTCTCGCACGCAACTTTATCCTGTTCCAGCGGCGAGGTACCTGCGGCAGCGGAGGCAATCGTCGGCTGCCACATCGCCCCGGCGAACTGGTCGGCAACCGCCAGCAGTTTGCCGGCATAGTCGGCAAAAAATCCGGCCGACTGCGCTTCCGGTGGCGGCGTATCGCCTGCCGTCAGTTCGCCTGCCGCGCGAGCCGCCGCTAAGCCATTGATGATCACATTATCCGAACCGCTGGCAATGACACCCGCAGGCGACGGCGGAAACAGCATGTCGCCAATACCATCCGCAGCCGCGCTGATGTCGTCCGTGATGCCTGCCACATTCGCCACCGCACCTGCGATGATACCGCTCAGCAGACAGCTACTGCCTACCGCCGCCAGCGCACCCACGCCAACCAGCGGAGCAGCTACGGTAGCCACACCGGCAACAATCGCGCCCATCGCGGCGTAGACCGCACCTTCAGCGACGATACTGGTGATATCAGCGAAAATACTGGAATGAATGATGTCATCGCCCTGGCGGGCCGCGTGCTTATCCATAATTATCCCTTCCGTGGGGCGTTCAGCGTCAGGCTCTGTTTGAAGGCATGCCAGCGTGCCCCGTCTTCTTCATCAAAAGGCCGCATGGCTGAAAAAGTAAATATCATCAACATATTGGTTTCAGGCACGTTTACTGCCAGCTGACGTTGCCAGAGTGCCTGACCATTGCGATCAAAAGCCGTTTCCACTTCGATGGCGCGCAACGTGTTGTCGGCTCCCGCCAGCACACGTGCAAATTCGCTCTGCTCTACATGGCCCATCTGGCTGCGCAACGTATCCCACTGACGGTGAAACTCCTGCTCAAAATCGCTGCCTTCAGCGATTGGCCCACGGCTGACGATCAGCGCCAGCCCGGTGGCTTCATCGCGCAAAATATTCATGCTGGTGTCCTGCCAGCCCGCCGGAAACAGGGCGAACGCGCCCTCGTTGAATTGGTAGTGCATGTTGGATATCCGTTAGAGGAATAAATGAGGATGGATCTATGTGGAATCACTTTAGCGAAACGAACTTAATTAAACCGCCCCATCGCCAGCAGATAATTTCATTTGCATATGAGCTAGTAATTAATATTGACACACTACGCATCATTAAAAACCATCATAATATGACTTATGCGATGTTCTTCAATCTGAAATAAGAGACGCTTTCCATCACCCTCGTAATAAATCCAGTATTGATCATCACTGTCATCAACAGCGCCTTTGCCATAACGACGCTGCAGAGCGCTTTCGCTGTCACCAACTGAAACACCTCTGTACGTTTTGATTCCCGGCGAATTAAGGGTGATTTGCGCTATGATATAGCTATCACTGTCGCGATGCTCTTTTTCCCAGTTCAAATTGGAAGAGTAAATATCAAAACCTGGATATTTATACTGATAATAATGATAATTTCCGGCTTCTGAAGGTCTGTCGCCAGCGTAGCTTTCAGCAATCGGCACTCCAGCGTGCTGCTTTGTCAGATTATCCCATTCGTCTCCCAGTGAGACACGATAATGATTGATTTCCACACTGAAGTCGGAGGCTGAAAGAGGTTTACTGGTACAGTTTACTTGTAAGTTACCTGCAGAGTCCCCCGCAGGGTCGCTATTGAAACGCTTTGCCCAGGCAGCAATATCCGATTGCAAATTTTTCTCAGTATTGTCATTACATCGATAACTTATTTTGCCCGTATTAGCATCTGTCCATGCAGCATAGGTCCTGCCATCAGGTTGTATTACAACGGCTGAAGCCTGTTCCAGGTAGAGATCTCTTAACCAGCCTTCCACAAACAATCCGCCTGCTGATGTCAGGTGCGGTTCACCATATACATCAAAGTTTTGACTGAAGGTATCGTAATCAGGACCCAAAATGCTTTTTAGCTTCAGCAGTACCTCTTTGTTGCTAAAAACGGATGAAACTTTCTCAAGGCTATTATAATCAGACATCACTACGTCTGCTCTGGCTGACAACATGCCGAAAGCCAAAACTGCCACAACACTAAATAAAGCTAATTTTATACGCATCAACTTACCCGACAAGCCGAATTTTAATAACACTCACAGATGTTCGTTCCGGATGATAAAGCCGACTAAAAGAGCAATAAAACCCCGTAGGAATTACTTTTTAACTGGATGAAAAACTCCGTTATCAGATCCTGCATCAGTTAACAAAGAATAATTTTTCTTATCGACTTTAAAACGAAAAAGATGTACAGAAGTATTTGGGTCTCCACCACAAATAGCATAGCGTTTATCCTCTCGAACATCGATAATGAAATATTTACTGTCAGAGACATCATCATAATCATATGCTAAACAATGATCGCGTAATAACGATAGCTTATTATCCCTGATAGCTTTATGTACCGTCAGGACAGTAATATCTTCATCAGTTTGAAGTACAATTTTAGTTTCATAATGGATATTACTTTTAGCTGAAAGAACAGAATAACTAAAAACGGCACAAGAAAAAAACAAGATACACTTTAAGAAATATGATCTGGACATTTTTATTCCCACTTACCATCCTGTGATAGCAATACCTTTTTGTCTCTTGATACCGTCAGCGTCAACGGCTCAAAATTAATGCCATACTCTATATTTCCATTATTGAAAATCATACCAACTGCTTTGGCTGCATCAGGGGAATCAATTGTGTGGCCGGTAAGTGAAATCTGGCTACCATCGCTATTTCTTATGCCATAATACTTTACACTTTTACAACTGGTATAAAAACCCCCACAGTTATTTACAAGAGTCACGGTGAATCCTGATGTCGAAAAAACCCTGCTTTTTAACATTGCATTTCTATTTGGCTCTATCTTTTTAAGAGAAAAATCTTTGGGAGCATAAAACTCACCATGGCTCGGCAGTACAATTAAATGCCAAAGCATGGCGTTATTATTTAATGTCAACTCAGCCTCTCCATTTTTACCACCAAAGACAGAGTCAAATTGCACATTAGCTTTATTATTCTTCACAACGCCATGTAAGTTATTCTCATCACCATCAGGGCACTCAACTATTCTTAATGTAGCAGTAGCGCCCAACAACCTTCCCATCAACTTGTCTGAGCTTGATATTTAACGTGGAATAATCGGAGCTATTTTCATTACCCGCAGTACCAGACCACTCACCGTTGAAATCTATCGCAGCCCATACAGGAGCCGCAAAAGAAAGCAATATCATTGAGAAAAAGCAGGCTTTTTTTGAAAAAATATATTTCTTAATCATATTCGGAAGCGACATTAATAGGGGCTCCAGCTAACCTTGGCTTCGAAATTCAATCTGTACGCTAATCTCCAACGCATAGAGAAGTTTATATTGCAGTAATTATCGGGGTTATTGTAGCTATATAAATCACCAAAAATAGAAAAACCTCTATGATGGCCAGCGCACTTTATCGTATGGACAATTGATTACATAACACTCCCCCCTGGCAGCCCAGGAGGTTGAGCAAAATAATTAATTGGGGTTGTTATAGTCAGGAGCCAAACCCTTGTGGGTTGCAAGCAATCTGTCTTTTTTAACCCAGCCCATGATTTGATCACCATCGTTAGTGAGGTACATGACCCGATAAAATCCATTCTGCTCAACATAGGCATAAAGATCATCATTTGGCACAACAAATGTCCCTTTTAATAAACACTTTTCATCAGGCGCTGAATAAAACTGCAAATGTCCTTTCCCTCCGACTTTGTACAGATTATCAGTATTATCAAACCGGTCCCCGTTAGAAATCCCTGACTTATCTAACTTTGCACAAAAATCATTAGCTGAAGCAACCAGGGGCAAGGCAATCATCATCGCCATTAAAAACCTAATCATATCATCCCTCTACCTTTCATAATCCCGATAAGTTTTTTAGCATACTCCGGATCTGTTGCATAGCCTTTCTCTTGTAGCCCCTTCGCCCATTCAACAGGGTCTGAAGATTTGAAAAGACTACTGTAACGTTTATTATCCATCAAAAACTGACCATGCTGTTCAATACTCTCTTCAACCGATCCATAAGTTGCAAAGCTATCAACAATTTTGATTTTCTTACCGTTGACATACTCATGCGTTACGGTTTCCGCAGCATTTTTAGAACCAAATGATTTTATTCCAAAAATATTGTTACTACTTGTATTCGTTTTCTTATCAAATGGAACCAAGTCTCCCCAGCTTGATTCAAGGATCGCCTGCGCCGTAGTGACTTCTGCCGGAACGCCCGTTTTCTTTTCACTGATCTTAGCTGCAGCATAGACCTTATCAAAAAAAGCTTGTTTATCTGCTGGTAACGGGCGTGCTTTGCGAGCGGGGTGATTTGCTACAGGTGCAGCGGTCGGCTTAGCGGCAGCAGAGACCGCAGCTTTCGGCGCAGCCGGAGCCGCCTGTCCTTTCTGTTTAGGGGGGAACAGGTTCTCCACCGCTTTACTGATATTCTGTTTGTGATCGGCACCAGGCGCACCGGTGCCGGGCTTTGCACCGTCAGTATTCAGGTTCAGCTTGCCGCCGGATGTTGTAATATGGCCATCACCCTGCACGAAAATATTGAAGCCTTTACCGACGATATTAATGTGACCGTTAGCGTTGAGTTCAATAGCGCTTTCACCGCACTCCAGACGCAGTTTGGTGCCGGATCCCAGAACATAAGTATCAACTGCCGCGTCCAGCTTGCCTTGTCCGGTCAGGAGCTCCTCGCCGCCTTTGATACCGTGTACACGGTTGGTCTCAACGCGGTACAGCTCATTGCCGCCAGCATAATGGCTGTGGTTGTTGGCGACCGAGTGGCTGGCATCGTTTTTAACGTGCGTATCCATGTTTTTCTGCGCCTGGATCCAAAGATGCTCCTCGCCCGCCTTGTCCTCGAAGCGCAGCGCGTTTGCCGTGTCCGCCGTGCCGTCCTTCGAACGGCTCAAAAACCCCATCTGCGTCGCCGCCGCCGGCAGCGCCCACGGCGGCATGCTCGCCTCGTTGTACACGCGACCGATGATCAGCGGCCGGTCCGGGTCGCCGTTGATGAAGTCCACCACCACCTCGTCGTTCACCCGCGGGATCTGCACGCCGCCGAACCCCTGGCCCGCCCACGCGCTCGACACCCGCACCCAGCACGAGCTCGTGTCGTCGCCCTTCGCCAGGCGGTCCCAGTGGAACTTCACCTTCACCCGGCCGTAGCGGTCCGTCCAGATTGACTCACCCGCCGGGCCCACCACCTTCGCCGTCTGCGGACCATGCGTCTTCGGCCACGCCGTCGCCGGCTCCGCGCGGTACGTCACCGACGACGGCAGCACCGTGAATGCGATGTTGTGCCGCGCACCGCCGCCGCCGCTCGCGTACCCGTTCTCCTCAAAGTCGTACCGCGCCGACGTCACCAGGTACTCTCCGTTGTCGCTGAAGTGCGGCGCGTTCACGATGCCGAACCGGTACCCCGGCGCGATGCCCGTCGCCGTTCCCGTTCCGCTCACGCTGTGGTGCGCAACCTGCCACACCTCCTGGCGGATGCGCGTGTAAAACTCCCCGTGGCTGTGGTCGACAAAATGGCCCGGCCAGTCGTACACGTCCACCGCACCCGGCACCGGCGACACCGGGTTCTGCCGCGCCTGCAGCATCCACGCGTTCGGCTTGCGGAAGTCGTAGTCGTCCGTGCTGTACATCCCCGGCGTCACGCTCTCGCACAGCGACCACTGGCTGATGCCCTCCTCCGTCACGCTCCCCCCCGACGCCGTCACGTGGTACGGTATCGTCTCATAGCCGGCGAACGCCTCGTGCTGGTCCGCCCCGTCGCACAGCACCATCACGTGACGCTCCGCCTCGTGGCGGAACCAGTAGTAAATCCCCTCCAGCTCCATCAGCCGGCTGATGAAGTCGAAGCTGCTCTCCTGGTACTGCACGCAGTACTCCCACACCCGGTAGCTGCTGCCCAGCCGCGTCTCCACGTTCACCCCGTTCTCCTGCAGCAGCGTCTGCACTATCTGCGGCACCGTCTGACCCTGGAATATCCGCAGGTTGCGGTCGCGGCGCATCGGCCACAGGTCCGGCTCCACCCGCAGCTGGTACACCGCGTAGCGCGTTCCGCTCAGCTCCTCGCTGCGCACCGCTACCCGCGTGATTTTCCCGTTGAGGTAGCGCGGTGACAGCAGGCTCTGCGTCGGCAGCGTGAACGTGACCGGCTGCCCCAGCAGCGCGTGCCGGTCGATGCGCGCGTCCGTGGCCAGCAGCTCGGCGTTCAGCTCAAACGACTGCGACAGCGCCTCGGCGCCGGTGAGTTTCCAGAACAGCAGGCCGTCCATCGGCAGTTGCGCGGTGATGCGTGAGAACATAAGCAGATTCCGTAACTTATTTAAGTGATTGAGTCATCGGGGAAGGTTAAACGCCAGGGAGTGAAATGCAGCATATAAGCATTACGCTAAAAATTAACGCCCGGTCTTATAGTGCTTTTGTCTTATTTCATATTCGGGAACTGTCCAATCAGTCAGATATTGACCACGACCGGCAATGTTCCGCTAGCTTGAGGCTTTTTGTCAGCACAACCCGGTAATGCAGTATTTTTCTCTGACCGAAGCATAAGGGCATTTTCAGAAGTGCTGCCCGATCTCTTCTTTAAAGAAAACCAGCGCAAGAGGAAAAGCAGAGTCTGTATCGGTATTCATAAATGGTTTCCCTTCTTAATTTAATTCGCCAGCCAAATACCGTAATAAATCACTATAGAGCCAAGAGAAACCACACACTTGGCAAAGATGAGCATGCCAGGCACCAACTTACTGGTAGCCGGTGAAACGCGGGCATAATTATCAGCGTTATATTTTTCTTGAAAAGCCACAATACCACTAAATAAAGCGCAAATCATTATAATCATAAACTTCATGCCAAGAACAAATATAAAAGAAACACCTATTTCTTCCATCAAATCCCCAGCAAGACCATTACTGAAGCCGGGAACAATTAACACTAAACCTTTAAGCACAAAGGCAAGCACTACAATACCAGCCAGAACACTTATAAACATCTTACCAAACCCTGCCCATTCTTTATTATTATAAAAATCCTTTCCATTCCAGACATAATAGACTGTTACAATCCGAAAAAAGAAAAATGCTAATATTTTCATCTTAAAATCAACCAATGTATATTTAAACTCTAATCAAAACCGTTGCCCAACCGTTAAAGATAGCGCCATCTGCCCCACTGTTGCTTGCAATTTTATCTAAACGTTCCCTTTTTATCAAAAAGCAGATCGTGTAAACGCTTTATGACAACTTTCAAATCCACTTCGCACGCTAATCTCAATAACAAAGCAATTCTGTCGTTGGCTTTAAGCGTGACCGAATAATTTTTTATTGAAATAAGCTGCAACGCCTATTGACGCCCCTAGCGCTCCATGCCGCGCCTGTAACTTCACAAGTCAATATTTAAAATATCTAAACCAGTTTAGATAGCACTGCCAAACAAGACACCATAAAGCATAAGCACGCAATCCAACTAAATCACACCCTTTACAGCTCCAAAAAGTCATTGAATTGTACTTATTACACATTAATCATAAGCGTCAAAATTCCTTTGGAATTATAACGCTTATGAAAAGCATGATAAAATTAAAGATAACATTCAACCTTACAAAAAAACAGATAGCAAGACACCAGTAAATTTAATACCAACAAAAGTCAATCTTTGTCACTAAAAAACCTCATTCCATATATAGTCAAATCACTATCAAAAAAACGGAATCGATGTAATTCACTATACACCCACTCTATAAAATATCGTTCAACCACTATCTAAAAGACAGGTACAGCCAGTGAAGATAAAAACATCACCACTATCAGCACTCGTGATCGATGCGTTGTTAATTTCGTGGTTTTAAAAATAAAAAATATAGTTAATCGACTTCATCCGGAGCCATAGAGTATAGAGCCTCAGCATGAGAAAGAATTTTATCTTTAAAAGCTATCTTGTTTATCCATTCATCAGGAATACCTGACAACCCATATAAAGCACCAGCTAATTGTCCAGCAGTTGCGGCGACACTATCCGCATCATCAGCTAAGTTAGCAGCAAGTAATACTGCATCTTTGAAACTATTTGTATGCCAAACCGCCCACATCGCTGCTTCAAGAGTATCAATGACATAACCAGAAGATCGGATTTGTTCACGGTGCTTTAACTTATATTCACCAGCATTAATAATTAGTACACGAAGTGAAGTAGACATTACATGTGGGGAAAAGCTTTCATCTTTTCCGTAACCGTTCAACAAATAATGTAGAATTATATTAAAAAAACGGCAACTGTCTATTGATTCAGCAGCCCCATGTGTTGCCCGACTTTGAATAGCAGCATCTCTCCAACCATCAATCAAAGATTTCCTGCGGAAAATAGCTGTTGGAGTATGCCGGATCAGTGCTGCATTTCCCGCTGTATCAGGGGATGTATTTCCAAACCAACAAGAGCCATTAATCATTGTTTGTTCAAGAGCAAATCGTGTTGTATTCCCTATATCAAAAAATGTTCCACTGGAACTATTTGTGCCTTTTTTGTACCAGCTAATGAGTTTATCCCTGAATTTATCTGTGTCGCACTTCCTGCTTTCAAGATAAGTTTCAGCGAGGCACAAAGCCATTGAAGTATCGTCAGTCCATTCTCCGGGCTTGAGGTTAAATGGACCCTTTCCAATCATATCATGTACGCTAGCCCTATCTCTTGGAATATACTCCAGCGTGGTACCAATAGCATCGCCAACAGCCAGCCCCATTAAAGCACCTTTACACTTATCTAATACTTCGTGATCAGTAACTCTTTGAGGCAATGACATCATCCATTCCGGTTTGCTTTTGTCTTTTGAGTCCTCACATAAAACCTTAGGTTCGTACTCCATTCTATTTTTAAGCTGCCGGGATACTTTAGGGATTAAATGTGAATATCGCTCTGCGTAGAGATAAATCTCAAAATCATCTTTTTTTAGATCAATCATCACACCACCAACGTCCTTATCTCAAGTTATACCAGATAAGCAACTTACCAGCTTAAGCCATGGCTGATCACCTGCCTTGATAAATAACACAAAACTTTGCCAAGGTTAATCATACAAAATAAAAACCTCGCCAATTAAATTAAATTGAAGTCTTTTTTACTTATCTCTTTATCTTTAAAAACAGCATAATTACTTCTTATTTCACTCGAAATTTTTTTGAGACCTTCAGTTTCATTAGAGTTAATGAGGTCAGTTACAATAAAATACCTCTCGACATCAACTTTATAATCCCCCTCACTGAAAATCACCTTCATAACATAATAATAATCATCACATTTATATAGCGTAAAATCCCAAGGATTGATTGCAATTTTCAATTTACTCATTACAATTTATCTCCAGTTGTTAAATCTATCACGTTGTAACCCCCCCTTTCTTCACCCCCTCAGTTTTTATTACAGCTTCAAGATCGCCCTTCGATAATATTGCTCCACCTTCTGTTTGGTATGGTTTGTTCTTAACCGACCATGTATCAAGTGAAGGTAGTGACACACTCCCGAAAATTTAGACCTATTGCTAAATTTTATTTTAGATTAATCCATTTCGTCTGGTGACAGTGTGAAAATTTTTTCTGCAAAATCGATAATTTTATCTTTATAAACTATTTTATCGCGCCATTCTTTCGGAATGCCTGAGAAACCATATAATGCTCCAGCGAGCTGGCCTGCAGTGGCTGCTACGCTGTCTGCGTCGTCAGCAAGATTTGCAGCCAGCAAAATGGCATCCTTAAAGTTATCAGCATGCCATACAGCCCACAGAGCCGCTTCTAAAGTGTCAATAACATAGCCTGTTGACCTAATCTGATCGCGAGATTTTGATTTGTACTCGCCAGCGTTGATTATTAATATGCGGACTAATGCTGACATTTTGTGGGGTGAAAAAGCCTCTTCCTTACTATATCCATTGAGCAGATAATGCAGGACAACATTAAAAAACTGACATCCATTAATAGATTCAGGAGCTGAGTGTGTCGCCATGCTTTGAATACTCGCATCTCTCCATCCATCAATAAAAGATTTCATTCTAAAAATAGCTACAGGAGCATGGCGTATCAGAGCTGCATTACCCGCTGAATCTGGAGATGTGTTACCAACCCAATCTGGACCATTAGATATTACCTGTTCCAATGCAAAGCGAGTTGCATTTCCTATATCAAAACACGTTCCATTTGAACTGTTGTGCCCCTTTTTATACCAATCAATCAGCCTTTCTCTGAAAAAGTCGGTATCACAAAACCCTCTATTGATGTATGTTTCAGCCAGGCAGAGTGCCATTGAAGTATCATCTGTCCATTCTCCAGCACTAAGATTGAAAGGTCCTCCCCCAAGCATGTCATCAATTTTATATTTATCTCGAGGCTGAAATTCGAGAGTTGTTCCTACCGCATCACCTACAGCAAGCCCTAAAAGCAACCCTTTTGCTTTATCCAATGAATCATGATCAGAGTTTTTCTGTTTTAATGTCTGCATCCACTCAGGTTTACTCTGTACCTCATCTGGCATTGGCTGCGGCTCATATGACATTCTATTTTTCATTTGTCGTGAAGCTTCTGGAACCAAATAAGCATATTTTCTGGCATAAATCTTAAGTTCAAAATCTGACATCCTGAGATCAATCATTATAACTCCTCATAACTCAAGAAAAGCTGCCCATCTACATCTACACAATTTACGACTTTAAACTTAGTGCCAGGTGGGTATAAAACCTCCGCTTCATCCGGAGCAGACTCGACCTCATTATTTTGTGAATTAAACTTAATGCTATCGATAATTGCCCGATACTGCTTTTGATAATATTCACTAAAATGTCCAGGGCAAGTACCTATCTAACAGACGATCTCCTTCCCGCCTGGCTCATCCTCAAAGAGAAGAATGGTTTGCTTTTGCTTTATCTGCATACCACCATTCTCAAAATGATAAAAACTTCAATTGTTGGTAAACAATCAAACACGATAAGTTGTGATGTAACGCTATTGAATGCCTGAACGGTAGTGCTCATCTCCTGAATCATCCGGGCAGCAACTTTCCTACAGTCTCATCCTATTGGCAAAAGGTACTGGCTTAGGGTGCCAGCATCAGCACTTTGAACTGACTTGGCACGATTCGCATGCCAATCGCATTGGTGGAGTTTTGCAGGCTCATGCTGGTCAAGCGGGTTGCCGGCGTGCCTTTGAGTAATACGGTGAATGACCCGGTAAGGTGGCGCGATGGGCCCATTACCGTACCCGATGCCACACCCGTTGCTACTCCAGGGTTATCGCCGTTCGTCAGTGGCGTGACGGTTGCCATATTATGCGCAGGCATCCCCATAAACAGGATGTTCAGCGCATTAGGAATAGCGGTAGGCCCCAGGGCAATGTCCGGATAAGGGATCGGTACCGGCGCAGGTGTGGGTGTCAGGCAGACATCCGGAAAAGCTAAATCCACGCCAAATAGCTGACAGTTTGCGAACATTGTTGCTCCTTAACCCATATGAATCTGTTCAGAGTCGACTTTCGTAATGGCTTTTGAGGTGATAACCGTATTGCTGGCATGCAGGCGGGCGTAATCTTCAGCTTTCATATCAAGCTGACCGGCCCGGACCTGTTCAGTATTACGGGTGGTACGTAGCAGGTTATGGCTGACCTGCGTAATGGTTTGCCACACCGATTCCGCACGCTTGCCAACGATGCGCGAAAGGCTAACCCAGGCAGAGATCTTATCACCGCTGTAATTCATGTCGCTGATGTGGCAATCACCCTGTTCAGCGCTGATGCGCAGCGCGGAACTGCTCAGGCTCAGCTCCCCCGTACTGTGAATATGTAAATCACCAGGCACGCTCAGCTCAGCCTGTTGCGCATTCGCACGCTCCAGCACCGCCAGCAGCCAGATCTGGTTTTCGACGCTGGTCACCAGCACCGTGTCTCCCACCTGTGGCGCAATCACGCAGCTGGCTGCACGCCGGCAATGCCAGCCACGTCCTTCACACTCAACGGTGAGGCTGGCATCAGCGAAGCAGTGCGTCACCACACCCGCTGACTGCACCGGCGGTAAAATGGCCTGCGCCAGTTTATGATTTACGTTGTTCATAATTTTGCTCCTTAACGGCGGCTCTGGCGCTGAGCGCTCCAGGCCTCTGCAGCCAGTAGTTCTTCATCAAATTCAATGATGCCCTGACGGCCAGAGAACTGAGCGTTCTCCTGGCGCGCCCGGTGCATACGCGTACGGGAAAAAGTGGCACCACGAAGATCGGCCATGCGCAAATCGGCGGCGGAGAAATCGCTGTAGGTCAGATCGCAGCGAATAAACAACGCCTGCCTGGCGTTAACCTGCTGCATGATGCTCTGGAAAAAGCGGCTGCCGCTGAAATCAGTGTGCATCAGCGTCGCACCGGCAAAAATAGCCTGATCAAAAAGGCTGCCTTTACACTGCGCGTTGCTGAGGTTGGCTTCCATAAACAACGCCTGGCTGGCATTCACCTGATTAAGCTGCGCGGCTTTTAGCGATGCGCCTTTGAAGTTGCACTGCACAAGGTGCGCACCATTGAACAGCGCGTCATCCAGCGCGCAGTCCGTGAACTGGCAGCCGGTGAAGCGCTGTCTTTCGTAATTTTTACCGCGCTGGTCACAGTTGAAAAATACCGTGCGCTCAAATTCGCCGGCGGTCAGCGAGGTCTGACGCAAATCAATACCGTAAAACGTGGTGAGCAGGCTTTTGCAGTTGTCGAAGCGGCACGCCTCCAGCGGTGATTCAAAAAAGATGCAGCGGTCAAACAGAGCCTGGGTGAACTGGCTCTGTGTCAGCGCACACTGCATAAACTGGGTAGTAAACAGTGCGCAGCGAGAAAAGTCACTGTCAGTCAGTTCACATTGATTCAATACGGTTTCGGTCAGCCGGGTGTCCGTCGCCTGTAATCCAGCCATTTCGCACTGATTGAATACCGTCTGCTGCAGCCTGGCATTATTCAGCCTGACCCGGGAAAGCTGACACTCAGTGAACACCGTTTCCTGCAGATTAGCGCCCTGCAAATCCGCGCCCGCCAGTGAAACGTCCTGAAATACGCCGCCGGCAAGATCGCATCCACGTAAATCCAGGTTCTCCAGGCTGAGTTCACCTATTACCTCGCCCTGCTTAATACGCTGCTGCAATTCTGCTGCGCTGAGCGTGGTCATACAATTTCTCCATCACGCTTAGGAAGCGTCTTGATACGTCTGGTCCACGCGCCGTCAAGCTCAGTGGTATTACTGGTAAAGGCCTGAGATAAATCAGCGCGAAACAGATTCGCACCGCGAAACCGTGCCCCACCCAGCTGGCTTTTTTGCAGTAGTGCACCCATCAGACTGGCATCGGTAAAGTCAGCATCACGAAAATCAGTGCGCACAAACATACTGCCCGTCATGTTGGCGCGCCGGAAATCAGCAGCCTGACACACGGCCTCGCTCAGATCGCTGTTCTCCAGTTTTGCCAGCGTAAAGTTCGCCTCGTTTAGCGGCGTCTGGCGCAGATTACTCTGGCGCAGCGTCGCCTGGCTAAAGTCTGCACCGTTCAGAGAACTGCCGGCAGCGACTGCGCTGGCTGTCCATGTTGAACCGCTAAAGTCTGCTCCGTTTGCCTGGGTCTCTACCCACGAGCAGCTGTCCAGCACGGCCTGCCTGAATGAAGCCTGCTCCAGCGTGGATTTTAAGAACGTCGTCTTACTGAGCGTTGCCTGTAAAAAATCAGGACCGGGAAGGTTCAGCTCCATAAAAACGCAGCTCTGCAGTGTCGCGCGATGGAAGCGACACTGAGTAAACCAAGTTTCGCGGAATAGCAGGGCACTGAAAGTGGCGTCGCTGAACGTACAGTCATCGAACAGCGTTTCCTGCAGTTGCGTATCTTTGAACTGCGCGCCGGAAAAATCGCTGTGACAACACTGCGCCAGCACCAGAGTGGCGTTTTCAAAATTACAGCCGCGCAGAGAGGTATGATGCAGTTCAGTGCGTGCCAGCATTGCACTGTGAAAGCTGGCGCCGTCCAGCTGGCAGTGACTTAAATCGGCGCACTCCAGCAACGCTTTGCTGAAGTTCGCTCCGCGCAGGTCCATACCCGAAAAATCCGCACCGGTCAGATCCATACCGCTGAAGTTACCGCCCTGCGCCAGGGTGCGCTCCGCGCGCTGACGGATAATCTGTGCCAGATCGCCTTTCAGGCGCCTGGCCGGCGGCTGGCTGTTGACTGACATTAGGTACATCTGATGCAGCGCATCGCGGCTTTGTGCCAGCTTCTTCTCACTCAGCGTGTCTTTATTACGGTGCAACATTTCCTGCATGCGAAACAGCGTTTCCGGCCCCCGCGGCTGATGCTCATCACTCTGGCTCTGCGGGTACTTTTCTTCCATCTCACGTTTGCGCTGCTCAGCTTTCGCCTGCATCTCCTGTGCCTCCAGCTCCATTTTCTCAATGAATTCCGGCAGGTCTTCGAGTCGGGGCAGTTCAGGCTCTTCCGGTTCGCTCAGCAGGTCACCGACTTCGCCGCCGCTGGACTTCATGCGCGCGCGATGCTGTTCACGTAACAGGGCAGCACGATTCTGCATGTTTTCCCGCATCGGACTGGATGTCTGTTCGACCTGGTTATCAACCCAGGCACCGATCGTCTCTTCCGGAATTAAATCTTTTTCACGAAAGGAGAACAGCGCACCTTTCTCTTTATCAACACGCTGCGTGAGTACTTTACGGTAATGACTGACCGACCGGGATGCCCCCTGTTTCTCCAGCGCGGGCATCAGCTGCATGACATCAGCCGCGTCATCTTCGTTGATGCGCACGCTGCCCTGCCACAGCAGTATCATTTGCTCAAGATGCGGAAAAAACCATACCGTCGTCGCACGCAGGGCAATCTCTTCGAAAAGCGTTTCGTCACCGCGCTGGCGGTTGATGAAACAGCGCGCCTGCCAGGGCGGGAGCTTGCCCTCCTGCAGCGGTTTTTGTGGATGCATATTCCAGATACGCCATGCAGCCTGTTCCGGTAGCGCGTCGCGATCCTTCCACCATTGATCGGGGCTGGCAGCATTGAATACTTTCCAGTCAATATCACGCGCAAAGCCCGGAAAATCATTCTGCAACCAGCGGGTATCGTACTTTTTTCCCATACGGCTAAAGCGACGCGGCCAGCTGATGTCGAGTGGTCCAAAACCCGCAGGTTCGGGTTTTTGTTTAGCGTGAGTGAGGCGACCTGCCATGGCTTCAATATTGGGTAAGCGAGTGAATTCATGTCCCTGATGCACCTCGGAATGAATCCCTAAGCCATAAGGATTTTCATCGTGCCCTTCCCCGCCAAACGCCCGGCTCCAGTCGAGCCGCATTGATTCAAACGGTTGCGGTTGCGTTATCTGGTTTCCAACCCAATAGCGATCGCCAAACACCGCCAGCGATTTGCTCAGCGTGTCGACGTCAATGCGCGCTGCGCAGGCGGTTTTGTCGTGCTGGTGATGGGTATATGCATGGCCTGTGGCAAGAAACTCTGCACGCACTTTTGGAATGGCCAGATCCAGCACGCCACCGCTGGTTTGCAACTCACTGGCGGCCAGTTGCCACAGCTCCATTTCCGGACGGAGCTGCGGCTTTTGCCCCATGTCAGTCAGCGCAAGCACCGTGACGCCCAGATGATTTTTACCCTGCCAGCGAAACGGGCGATTAAGTACGCTCAGGCGCAGAGGCTTAATGATTTTCATGCCTGGGTTCCTTTTGAAACGACAGATAAAACAAATACCGGGCCTGATCCCGACCCGGTATTGAGAATGGTGTAGGTATTTATACTTCTTTTGAAAGGACTGAGACTGCATTAAAAATATGTATTAATTTACTTCCAATGCTAATTAAAAATGGATTTATGCATATGCAGTGCAAAATTTCCAGGCTGCTCTTTTTCGTAAGTCAGTTTTATTGTATTTCCGACCCGATACATCGTCAGTTCTTCTGCTCTGATCACGTCACGGCTTTGGCCCTCATAAACCTGACCATCCGTATTATGAAAGCGTACTGTGATAAAGACATTTATTAATAGACTGCCATTTCCACCGCGAGTATAGACATCAGTAATTTCACCTTGCGTTTCGATGCCATGCTTCTTCAGATAGCGCTTACGCTGATTATTTTTAACATCTTTAATGATAAGCTTAAAAATGATAAAAGAAAAAAGAAACAACACAGACAAAACAATGAAATATGATAAATAGAGAATAATTAGCCCACTCCTAAATATACTTCATAACACATGATAAAAATAACAAAAAAGCACAACACAGCCCAGGCAATGTCATATCAAAATCATAAAGCGCAATATTACATCGATTATCTAGCCATAAAGCCAATAAAAGCCACTAATATAAAATATCGATAATAGCAACTTTTGGTGGCTTATCTTCGTTATATTTTACAATTACCCCAATCCCTTTCTTTAATTTATGTATATCATTTGGTCGCACTAATCCTTTACCAGAATATATATTCTCTTTTCCAGCAACAGTAAGAGGCACATTAAAATCATAGAAAAAGTCGTTGCCATATTTGGTGTCTGTTTGTGACCAACTTTTAGGTTCAATAGTTATTACATTGCCTTGCCATTCATCTCTGGTTTTCCAGTTTTTTATTTCAATCAATTCATTCTTGTTTGGTTTGAAGATTAAAAACATCACAAACAAACCAATAACAGTCATTATGATTCCGATAATAAATGGGGTTTCGGTTAAAAAATGCACTTCCACCTTCATATAAATAAATGCTTTTTTATTTTTTCAATAAAGTCAATCGGATGGTCAACTTTTACCCCGAGTAATAGCCCACGGTTTATCATATAAAACATTATTTTAAAAGACGTATATGTAACTTGCGCAATAATTTTATATTGTACAAAGGAGTTACAACCTGATCTAATAG
>NZ_SDFT01000145.1:0-4705 GCF_004916815.1 Pantoea sp. R102 | reverse complement strand
GCAGGTTATCCAGCGCAATGTGCTGGCCCTCGCGCTCCATCACCCAGGCCAGCTCCTCGCACAGCCGGTTAATCTGCTCCGGCCAGGCGCGCAGCGCGCCGTTCTGGCAGTCGTGCTCAACCGTCAGCGTGTTGATCACGCAGTTAACTGCCAGCTTGCGCCAGCTGGCAGACGCGATGTTATCGTGCCACGCCACGTCCGGCAGCGCCTGATGCAGAATATCGGCGATATCGCTCAGCGCCGCGCTTTCGCGGCTGACAGGCCCGATGTGGGTGATGCCCTGCGCGACATGTTTAATCACCGTGCCGTCGCGCATCGCCGCGTGCGTGGTGATGCCGCGCAGCAGCGGCTGCTGCACTTCTTTGAGCTCTTCGATCGTGCCCATGCCGTTGTGCAGCAGCAGGATCGGCGCGTGGCGTGGTAGCACGCTTTGCAGGTTTTTCACCGCAGGTGAAACCTGTGGCGCTTTCAGGGTCACCAGTAGCAGCTGGCTTTCAGCCAGAAACAGCGGATCGTTAGCGATGAAGGTGTGATTGCTGACGTGGCCCTGTGGATCGACCACGTTGACCGAACAGTACGGCTGCGGTACGCGCAGCCAGCCCTGAACGTCATGTCC
This sequence comes from Pantoea sp. R102, assembly GCF_004916815.1. NCBI lineage: Bacteria > Pseudomonadati > Pseudomonadota > Gammaproteobacteria > Enterobacterales > Erwiniaceae > Pantoea > Pantoea sp. R102. The sequence continues at coordinate 4,089 of NZ_SDFT01000145.1, read as the reverse complement.
CTGGCGTGCAAGGGCCGCGAGCCAGATTTGCCCCAGGGCGCCGCAACCCAACACGGTAATTTTCATTATGCCTCCCGCTGGCGGGTGGGTGAATGGGTGTCACACCCTTAATTATAGCTTTCCGCGTCGCGTGTTTTATTAGCGCGACAAGACGCGTATTATGCATGTCACTTTAGTATCAGGAGAAGAAAAGATGCCATCTTTCGATATCGTTTCCGAAGTCGAACTGCCGGAAGTGCGTAATGCGGTGGAGAATGCCAACCGTGAGATCTCAACCCGTTTCGATTTCCGCAACGTGAGCGCCAGCTTTGAGCTCAACGAAAAGAATGAGACCATCAAAGTCACCAGCGAATCGGATTTTCAGGTGAAGCAGCTGGTGGATATTCTGCGTGAAAAGCTGCTGAAGCGCGGCATTGAAGGCGCAGCGATTGAAGTACCGGAAGAGATTGTGCACAGCGGTAAAAGCTGGAGCGTTGAAGCGAAGCTGAAAAAAGGCATCGAAAGCGATGTCGCGAAGAAAATCGTTAAGCTGATCAAAGACAGCAAACTGAAAGTGCAGACGCAGATTCAGGGTGAAGAGCTGCGCGTCACCGGTAAATCCCGCGACGATCTGCAGGGTGCGATGGCGCTGGTGCGCGGTGGCAACCTGGGTCAGCCGTTCCAGTTCAAAAACTTCCGCGATTAATCCCCTCTGTCGCGTGCCGCACGACGATACAGCGTGCTGCGCGCGACCCCCAGCGCCTGCGCCGCTTTACTGATATTGCCGTCATAGCGCTGCAGCGTTTCACTGATCAGCTGTTCATCGTGGCGTTCGCGCAGCGGCGGGCCCGGTGGGCGGCGATACTCTGCCGGCAAGTGACTTTCCGTCAGCGTTTCGCCCTCATCGGCGAGCGCCAGCAGCACGCGCAGCAGACTGCGTAGCTGGCGCACATTGCCCGGCCATGGCTGCTGCGCCAGCGCCGTCAGCAGCGCCGGAGACAGCTGTACGCCACGCTGCGCGGCTCCCAGTTCCTGCCATAAATCGCGGATAAACCCGGCGACGTTCGGCCAGGCGCGCAGCGGCGGAAGGGTCAGCGCGAACTCCTGCAGACGATAGAGCAAATCCTCACGAAATTCGCCGGCGGCCACGCGCTGGGCCAGGTCGCGATGCGTGGCGCAAATCACGGCAAAATTCACCGGCCAGCTGCGACTGGAGCCGAGTGGCGCCACCTCTTTTTCCTGCAGCACGCGCAGCAAACGGGTCTGCAGCGTCAGCGGCATGTCACCGATTTCATCCAGAAACAGCACGCCGCCATCCGCTTCGCGAATTTTGCCGATGTAGCCATTTTTACTGGCGCCGGTAAACGCGCCGGGCTGGTAGCCAAACAGTTCGGATTCAATCAGCGCTTCGGGGATGGCGGCACAGTTGATGGCGACAAACTTGCCCGTGCGCCAGCGGCTTTGCTGGTGCAGCGCGCGGCTGACATACTCCTTGCCGCTGCCGGTTTCACCATAAATGCACAGCGAAACGCCGGCATCCAGCAACCGCAGCATTTTTGCGCCGTCAGCTCCCAGCACGCGCGGCAGATCATGCGTGCGACTGTCCGGCACGCTGACGTGGCTGCGCTGCGGCGCGCGCAGGCGGAACCAGTAGCGCTGCGTGCCAATGTCGACCGCGGCGGGAACGCTGTTGGCCTGCTGCTGCAGTTGCGGAAACAGCTGCTGAAACGTCAGGCTGGCAAAGCGATCGGCGCTGAGAGCCAGTTCGCGCATCGCCAGCCGGTTAGCTGCGGTCAGCACATTGTCAGAAAACACCAGCAGCAGTTCATCACTGGTGTCGATGCCCTGCGGCTGCGGATGCAGACTAAGCAGCCACTGCTGCGGATGCAGGCTCTGCTTCACCCACAGGTACTCGATCTGCTTTGCCGCTGCTTTCACCCGGTTCAGGGTATGCGGATGCGGAAAGTGTGCCGGACCCGAGATATCCAGCACGCCGGCTATCTGGCCGTTGGGCATCTGCAACGGCATTGCGGCGCAGTACAGACCCTGGTTGCGCGTCAGGAAATGCTGCTGGCCATCAATTTCACAGCCGTCATCAATCGCCAGCGCGGTGCCAATTGCATTGGTGCCGCGTCCGCATTCACTCCACAAATTACCGGGTGCCAGGGCAAAGCGCTGGGCTTTCTCCAGCGCCTGCATATCGCCAAAGGTGTTCAGCACCAGCCCGCTGGCATCGGACAGGATCACCACCGACTGCGTCTCCGCCATCTGCTGCGCCAGCTGGCGGATGACCGGCTGCGCAAACTGCTGCAGCCCGGCGTTGCTGGCCAGCACATCGGCCAGCTCGCCCTGACGCACGCGCGGGAAATCGTCGGCGCTGCGCTCTAATCCATACAGCTGGCTGCGGAACCAGGAGTCGCTTAACAGCGGGTTGGCGTGCACGGCAGACGCGGCTGAATTTCCCTGCATGAATGACCTCAGAACGGCGTGTAAGTGTTGCAACATTGTAGCGTTCGGGTTTCTGCACTGTTGCGATACGCAACACAGATACCGCGTTTGTCCTGGAGGACTGACAGGTTTGCTGGCGGGGCATGAATTTATTTGATTGATAAATAATGCATTTATCGCTTTTGCGCCTGATGAGAAAAAACTGGCACGCGCGCTGCAATACCGACACAGGCAGTTGCGCTGCCTGTTCAGACCCTCTGACCTGATAATAAGGAGTTTGCGATGCGTTATGCACATCCCGGCACGCCCGGCGCGCTGGTCTCTTTCCAGGCGACCTACGGCAACTATATCGCCGGCAACTTCACCGAGCCGCTGAGCGGCCAGTACTTTATGAACACCTCACCGGTAGACGGCAGCGATATCGCTCAGTTCCCGCGCTCCGACGCGCGCGACATCGATCTGGCGCTGGATGCCGCGCATCAGGCTGCGGATGCGTGGGGCAAAACCAGCGTACAGCAGCGCGCCAACCTGCTGCTGCAGGTAGCCGATCGCATGGAAGCCAGTCTTGAGAAGCTGGCGGTAGCGGAGAGCTGGGATAACGGTAAACCGATTCGCGAGACGCTCAACGCCGATCTGCCGCTGGCGGTCGACCATTTTCGCTACTTTGCCGGCTGCCTGCGCGCGCAGGAGGGCAGCACCGCTGAGATCGACGAAACCACGGTGGCCTATCACTTCCACGAGCCGCTCGGCGTGGTCGGACAGATCATCCCGTGGAATTTCCCGCTGCTCATGGCGGCGTGGAAGCTGGCACCGGCGCTGGCCGCCGGTAACTGCGTGGTGCTGAAACCGGCTGAGCAGACGCCGCTTGGTATTACGCTGCTGATGGAGCTGATTGGCGATCTGTTCCCACCGGGCGTGCTGAATGTGGTGCAGGGCTTTGGCCGCGAAGCCGGCGAAGCGCTGGCCACCAGCAAGCGCATCGCTAAAATTGCCTTTACCGGATCCACGCCGGTCGGGCGGCATATCATGGCCTGTGCGGCAGAGAACATCATTCCCTGCACCGTCGAGCTGGGCGGCAAATCACCCAACATCTACTTCGCGGATGTGATGTCGGGCGAAGAGGCGTTCATCGAGAAAGCGGTTGAGGGGCTGGTGCTCGGCTTCTTCAATCAGGGCGAAGTCTGTACCTGTCCTTCGCGCGCGTTGATTCATGAATCGATCTACCAGCCCTTTATGGAGCGGGTGCTGGCGAAGGTTGCCACCATTCGCCGTGGCGATCCGCTCGATACCGACACCATGATCGGTGCTCAGGCTTCCCGCCAGCAATTCGACAAAATCCTGTCCTATATCAACATCGCCCGTGAAGAAGGCGGTCAGATTCTGACAGGGGGCGAGCGTGCGCATATCGCCGCGGAGCTGAATAACGGATTCTACATCCAGCCCACCCTGATCAAGGGCAGCAACCAGATGCGCTGTTTCCAGGAGGAGATTTTTGGGCCAGTGATTGGCGTCACCACGTTCCACGATGAGGCAGAGGCGCTCGCGATCGCCAATGAAACCCAGTTTGGTCTGGGCGCGGGGGTGTGGACGCGCGATACCAATCTGGCGTATCGCATGGGCCGCGGCATTAAAGCCGGTCGCGTCTGGACCAACTGCTATCAC
>NZ_SDFT01000144.1:0-2807 GCF_004916815.1 Pantoea sp. R102 | reverse complement strand
GTCTGGCGCAGCAGCGTCAGCACGCCGCTGCGTGTATCGGCCAGCGAGACCACTACCGCGGCTACGTCGGTGAAATCGGTATTATCCAGCGTCACCACGTCGCGCGCGGTGTTGAGACTCAGGCTTGGCGCTACCGCTACGCTGGCAGCAATTTTCAATGGGTTCATAACACAAATCCCCGTAATGAAGGATGAGTGGGTGCCAGTGGCACAGCAATGAGGAAATTTCCCCGGCGAATAACGTCCGGCGGCCGCAACCGATAGACATCAGTAAAGCCAGATCGCGTCTGTCTTTACTCATATCCAACAGCGAACGGGGCGTAGCCTCACCGCATGGTGAGCGGGAAATGCGAACAACAGATGACAGAGGCGCGCTTGTCATGAAGCGCACGGCGACAAGTGCAGATGTGCATTGTACCGGACATGGCGGCGTCCTCAGCGATGAAGATGGGGAAGAAATTCGGGCGACATGATGGCATCTTTTTTTACCGGGAACAACCAATCAGGGCGGAATTTTGATGCAGAACGCCAACGCGCTACTTCATTGATTTACATGAATAATAGTTAAGGCGCCTATTTTTAACTGCCTGAATAGTCGAAGATTACGCAAAGTTATGCAGAATGTAACACCGGTATGATAGCGACCGCCTGCCGCACCCATCCGCCTGGCACTCCCTGCGGCAGAAGCGTACTATGGAGCGCACTTCTCCCAACCAGCCGGAGGCTGCATGTTCAAGGCACTGGTCATTGAAAATGATGAACAGGGATACCGCACATCCCTGCAGGATCTGTCAGAGCAACAATTGCCCGATCAGGATGTTACCCTCGAAGTAAGCTACTCCACCCTCAACTACAAAGACGCGCTGGCCATCTGTAATAAAGGGCCGATTGTGCGCCAGTTTCCTATGGTGCCAGGCATCGATTTTGTTGGCCGGGTGATCCACAGCCGTCATCCGGAGTGGCAGCAGGACGATGTTGCGCTGCTCACCGGCTGGGGCGTGGGTGAAAAACACTGGGGTGGGCTGGCGCAGAAAGCCAGCGTCTCCGGCGACTGGCTGGTCAAGGTCCCGGCGGCGCTCAGCCCGCTGCAAACCATGGCGATTGGCACCGCCGGCTTTACCGCAATGCTGTGCGTGCTGGCGCTGGAAAAACAGGGCATCACACCGCAGCACGGTCCGGTACTGGTTACCGGTGCCAGCGGCGGCGTGGGCAGCTTCAGCGTGAGCCTGCTGGCACGTCTCGGCTATGAGGTGGTGGCATCCAGCGGCCGCGCCAGCGACAGCGTCTACCTGCTCGATACGCTCGGCGCCTCCGCGATTATCGACCGTAACGAACTGAGCGCGCCCGGCAAACCGCTGGCGAAAGAGCGCTGGGCCGCCGCGATCGATAGCGTCGGCAGCCACACGCTGGCCAATGTGTTAGCCGGGATCCAGCGCGACGGCGTGGTCGCCGCCTGCGGCATGGCGCAGGGCCTCGATCTGCCCACCAGCGTTGCGCCGTTTATTCTGCGCGGCGTTACGCTGGCCGGCGTGGACAGCGTGATGTGCGCCAAACCGCTGCGTCAGCAGGCGTGGCAGCGTCTGGCGGAGCTGGTTGACGGCGCGCTGCTGGAGCAAATGACCAAAGTGATTCCACTGAGTGAGGCGCGCGCAGGCGCAGAACAGCTGCTGGCGGGCCAGGTGCGTGGGCGGTTGATTGTCGATTGCCGCCAGGTGCCCTGACCCGGTGCAGTTATGGCCGCAGCTGTATCTGCGGCCGATCCTGCGCTGGCGGCGTAACCACCTGCAGGTCGGCCTGATACCAGCGCGTCAGGATCGGTTCGGTCATCACCGCGTGCGATGCGCCCTGCGCCACCAGCTGGCCGTGGTGTAACAACAACACCCGATCCGACCACAGTGAGGCCAGATTCAAATCGTGCAGCACCGCGCAGACGCTGAAGCGGCCATTGCGCGTCAGCCGGTGCAGCAGGCGCAGAGTAGACTGCTGCCAGTAAAGATCGAGCGCGGAGGTGGGTTCATCCAGCAACAGCCAGCCGCGCGGGCCGTCGTCATGCCATAGCTGCGCCAGCACCCGGGCCAGCTGCACGCGCTGCTGCTCCCCGCCCGACAGCGAGCGATAGTCGCTCTGCGCCAGCGGCGCGCTGCCGGTTAACTGCATCACCTCCTGCACCACCGCCTGGCAGTTATCGGTCGGCCAGGGTGCGCGCCCCATCGCCACCACGTCGGCAGCCGGCAGCGGAAAGGTGACGCTGTTTTGCTGGCGCATCACCGCGCGGCGCTGCGCCAGCGGTTCGCGTGGCCAGGCCGCCAGTGGACGATCGCCCAGCCAGCACTCGCCGGCGTCCGCGTGCAGAAAGCCGGTCAGCAGCCGCAGCAGCGTCGACTTACCGGCACCGTTAGGACCGATCAGGGCAACCATTTCGCCCGGCGGCAGCGTCAGGGAAACATCATTGATTAAGGTACGCGTTCCCCGGCAAAACCGCAGTCCGCGCGCCTGCAACTGCTCACTCATTCAGCCCCCTTTGCTGGCGCAGAATCTGCCACAGGAACCACGGCCCGCCCAGCAGACTGGTTAGCAGCCCGACCGGCATTTCGGCCGGAATCACCACGGTGCGCGCCAGCGTATCCGCCAGCAACAGCAGAATCGCTCCTGCCAGCGCCGCGCCCGGCAGCAGCCAGCGGTGGTCACTGCCGAGACAAAAACGCATCACGTGCGGCACCACCAGCCCGACAAAACCGATAATGCCGCTGACCGCCACCGCCGTGCCCACCAGCAGCGCACTCAGCACCAGCAGCTGGCGCTGCGTGC
>NZ_SDFT01000143.1:0-14958 GCF_004916815.1 Pantoea sp. R102 | reverse complement strand
CGCGCCGGCGCGTTTCACCACACGCTGGGGCAGCAGGGCGATAGCCGCCTGATCAGTATTGAAGCGACAGGCTCAGGCTGTTCAGTGATCCCACTGACTGCGCCTTTCGGGCACGCTAACCATCTTATTCACCCGCAGCTTGCCGCCGTCGAACAGGTGGTCACCGCCAGTTCCGGCTCGCGCCAGCAGCGTCTGGAGACATGGCTGACGACGCAAACGGCGGTAGATGGCGCGGCGGCTAAGGCGATTTTATCGGATCAGCAGGATGCAGCATTGCCGATTTACCGGCTGTCGCCGCAGGATCCGGATGAGGAAAATACCCTCGCCACGGCTATTTTTACCCTGAGTGATGACGCGGTGACGTGGCAGATCTTCACGCGCGACCGCCAGCGCGCCGCTTTGCAATCTGCTGGTCGTCAATGAGTTGTTATTTTTAATCTCCACCGCCCATCACTGAAGCCTTACAGTGATTGCTGGCAGCGCGCTAACCTGCGCTGCCAGCAATACTGACTATGTTACTCGTGGAAACGCGCTTCTTCGGACATCAGACATCCGTCGCTGAAACTCCAGTCATCGACGGTGTTAAACTGAATAATCACCATCACATCCTGCGGATCGATATCCAGCGATTGCGAGAGTTGCTGACACAATCTGCGACACAGCTTGTGCTTCTGTTCGCGGCTGCGCGGCTTGCCCGCAGTAATCATGAACTGAACAAAATTCTCTGAACGCCCGCGGCTTTTATAGTGGCGATCAAACACCCTTAGCCGTGCCGGCAGTTCTTCAAATACCTGAAAGCGGTCGCCGGGTGGAACGGCAAATTCGTCCTCCAGACTCTGTTGCAGGATGTCGGAAATCTGCGTTAATTGCGCGTCGCTGTAACCCTGACGCAGTATGATGCGGGTAAAAGGCATGAGGGTTACGCCTCTTCCAGAGAGCTTAGCGCTGACACCGCCGCCGGCCAGCCGGCATAAAAGGCCAGATGGGTGAACACTTCGACGATCTCTTCTCGTGCCAGGCCATTTTGTTGCGCGAATTCGATATGCCACGGTAGCTGTTGCACTCGCCCCAGCGCCGTCAGTGCGGCCAGCGTAATCAGGCTGCGTTCGCGCGGCGTAAGCGCGTCACGTTGCCAGATGTCATCGAAAAGAACCTGCTGACTGAGTTCGGCCAGCTTTGGCGCGATGCGCGCCAGCGTTTTACTATCAAGTGTTTTTGCCATGATGTTTCTCCGTATTGACTCAGCCGCGATTGTGGCGAAACATAACCATCCTGAAAATCAAATAAAACACCGTCATTCATCCCATAAATCAGGACGATTATGCAAAAGTTAGCTCAGACGCTGGATCTGGATGCGCTACGCAGTTTTGTCACCGGCATGGAGTGTGGCAGTTTTGCGCAGGCCGCCGTGCGGCTCTGTCGATCCACTTCGGCGGTCAGCGCCCAGCTAAAAAAGCTGGAGCAGCAATGTGGCAGCAAGCTGGTGGTGAAAAGCGGGCGTCATCTGGCGTTAACCCGTGAGGGGGAAGTGATGATGGGTTATGCCCGCCGTCTGCTGGCATTGAACGACGAAGCACTGTGCACCTTCAGCGGTGTAGGGCTGCAGGGGGAAGTGCGCCTGGGCATGCAGGAAGATTTTGGCGACACCCTGATGCCCGGTATTCTGGGCGAATTTACACGCCATCATCCCGGGCTGCAGATTATCGCCCGCGTGGCACGTAATCAGGAGCTGCTTGCAGCGCTGGACAGCGATGCTCTTGATATGGCGCTGCTGTGGCAGGCACAACCGCTGCAGCGTAAAGGCGTGTTGATCGGCCAGTTCCCGCTGGAGTGGATCGCCCACCCCGACTGCGACGTCAGCGCGATGATAAGCCAGGGCGAACCGCTGCCGCTGGTGATGTTTGATAATCCCTGCCTGATGCGCTCGCGCGCCATCGACAGTCTGGACCGGGCGGGCATTGCATGGCGAATCGTGTTTGTCAGCCATAGCCTGAGCGGCATCTGGGCGGCGGTGCGGGCCGGTCTGGGGATCACCGTGCGCACGCGGGTCGGCATGCCCGCTAACCTGGTGAGCGCCGGCAATGTTTTGCCGCCGCTGGGCGCGCTGGGCGTTACGCTGGAACAAAAAAGTGGCAGCCAGACTGAACCGAATGCGCAAAACCTGCTGGCCAGACTGATGGAAAATGCGCTGCGCAGCATAGAGCCGTTACCGGGTCTGAGGCCCGCCTGAATTGCTGCGCTAATCCCTGCGACAGTTACTTCGCAATCAGCAGCGCATCGGCGATATCCAGCATGGCGCGCAGGCGATCCATGTGCCGCAGATCCTGATGATAGCCTACCCAGATATCGCGCGAAGGCGGTGGCTGCGGGGTGGCAATCCGCTGCAGTCCGGCGGTGGCATCGCCCAGCGGCTGGGGTAACACCGCCACGCCCATGCCGCGCCGGCACATCTGCGCCTGCACCGCCCGGCTGGTGCTGGTAAAAGCCCGCCGTGACTGTGGAAATTGATCGAGCAGCCAGACGACGTCCGGAAAATGCGCTTGCGCGGTATTCATCAGGATCAGCCCCACTGAGGCGGGGTCGTGTTGCAATGCGCGGGCATTTTCAGGCGTGCCGTATAACGCATAGGGCATGCTCATCAGGCGCCGCTGGACAATATCCGGCTCGGTAAAAGGCACAATGCGAAAAGCCACGTCGGCGTCGCGCCGCGACAGATTGAGCAAACGGTAGCTGGCGATGATTTCCGGCACGATAGCGGGATGGCGCTGTGTCAGCTCGCTCAGTACCGGTGCCAGCACGGCGGTGGCAAACCACTCGGCACAGGAGATGCGCAAAATGCCTTCCAGCCGCGGGTGATTGCCTGCAAGCCGTCTCTCCATCGCCAGCGCAGCATTTTCCATACTTTCCGCCAGGCCCAGCACGGCGTCACCGGCATCGGTTAACACCAGGCCATCCGGCGTGCGGCGAAACAGCGCCTGATGGGCCTGCGCTTCCAGCACCTTAATGCGACGACCCACGGTCGGATGGCTGACGCCGAGCCGGCGCGCGGCCTCGCCATAGGATCCGCTGCGCATCACCGCCAGAAAGATCCGTACATCGCTCCATTCCATTGCGCTTGCTCCCGTTCAAAAATGAACGTCGAATATACAAAAATGGCAGTTCTCAAACAACTTTGTAGCTATCACCATAACGGCATCATCCAGACTGAACTGATTGAGGATTGCAGAACATGAAAAAGCTTCAGGACAAAGTCGCCCTCGTAACCGGCGCATCTAAAGGCATTGGTGCGGCGATTGCCCGCCAGCTGGCCGCCGACGGCGCAAAGATCGTCGTCAACTATGCCGCCGATAAAAACGGGGCGGATAAGGTGGTCGCCGCTATTGAGGCTGCCGGTGGCACGGCGGTGGCGCTGGCAGCGGATGTCACCGATCAGCCGCAGGTTGAGGCACTCATTCAATCTACCCTCGCGCAGTTTGGCCGGCTGGATATTGTGGTGAACAATGCCGGTGTGTATCAGTTTGCGAAGATTGAAGAGAGCAGCGAAGCGCTGTATCGCAAGCAGTTTGACATCAATGTGCTCGGGCCGCTGCTGGTGACAGGCGCCGCCGTGCCACATCTGGGCAAGGGCAGCAGCATTATCAATATCAGCTCATTCGTGACGCGGGTATTTCTGGCGGAGAGCGCTATTTACAGCGGCAGCAAAGGCGCGATTGATGCCATTACCGGCGTGCTGGCGCGCGAACTCGGCCCGCGCGGCATCCGCGTCAACGCGGTCAATCCTGGGTTAATCGAAACCGAAGGCACGCACAGCACCGGCGCGATGGGATCGGAGTTTCAGCGCTGGAATGAAAGCCAGACGCCGCTTGGCCGTATTGGCCAGGTGCAGGATATTGCGCCGATTGTGGCTTATCTCGCTTCCGACGATGCCGGATGGGTGACGGGCGAGGTGATGATGGCGTCAGGCGGCATGCGTTAACGGGAGAAAAGGATGCATCAGATGATGGTGGTGTGCGTCGGCGATGAAACCCATCGCTTTGACCGCGACTATTATACCCACACGCACCTGCCGCTGGCGCTGGCGTGCTGGCAGGATTATGGGCTCATTTCGGCGGAAGCGTTCTATCCCGCTTCAGACCGCAGCGGCTGGCTCTCCATCGGTGTTTACACGTTTGCCTGTCAGCAGGATGTCAACCGGGCGCTGGAGTCCGAACAAACCAAAAGGGTGATGGCAGATGTGGTGCATTTTACCGACGCCACCACGGTGATTCGCAGCCATTTCATTCCCTTCTGAACGGCAGCGACGCCGCCGCGCGGTTATGCCCTCCATTCACCGGTTTGATAGCCTGCTTAATGAACGTATTGTGCATTAAGCAGGCATCCCGGCAGCAACAACGGGACGCGCTGGTGCCAAATCAGGACAAACCAATCCCTGAATCTGGTACGCGGCGCTGCCTTTTGCTATTTCATGTGTGAGCTATCACCGCAGCAGCACACAGGATGCAAACATGAATTTTTACAGCAGCAGAGAATTTACGGGTTCCAAAGCCTGGGAGTCTCAGCATATTGCCAGCTTCGATAACATCAGCGTTAAACTGCACTGGACCGATCAACCCTACAAATGGCATATCAATGACGGACAAGAGGTGTTTGCCGTTATGGATGGTTGCGTTGACATGTTCTACAAAGAAAACGGTGAAGTGAGAACCCAACGATTAACCGCCGGTGATATTTTTTATGCCAGCGAAGGCACTGAACACGTCGCACATCCACAGGGCGTAGCCCGGGTGCTGGTGATTGAACAAGCGGGATCGGTTTGATGCGACGCCTCAACCCCAGTTATTTCACGCTCGACGAAGCCTGATCAGCGCGATTACCGGCTATGACGCGCCGGCGATGGCAGTCGGCGGGATCGAGCCGTTCTCCCCGGGCAGAATACACGGCCAGTTCAGGTAACGGTTCGCCGTTGGCGTTATCCAGCAATACCGAGTGAGTCTCGCCTTTTTCAAACAGATAACGCTCTCCCCACTGGCGCATCGCCACGACTATTGGGAAGACGGCTCGTCCCCGTTCGGTCAGCAAATATTCCTTGTAGGCGCTGCCATCTGACGCCGGACAACTCTCAAGCACACCGACCTCAACCAGCAGTTTCAGCCGTGACGCCAGGATATTTTTTGCCAGCCCAAGGTTTTTCTGGAAATCACTGAAGCGGCGCACATCATCAAACGCTTCACGGATGATCATCAGACACCAGCGTTCGCCAATCACCTCCACGGTCCGGGCGACCGGGCATTCGCTGGTTCTGAGCGCTTCCTGTTTGGCCATCTTCTCTCTCACTCTGCTGATTTACTGACGGCAGCTTAGCCTTCAGCAAAACAAGTTGCAAAAAAAAACCACCGCTGCTACTTATAGAATAAATCGGTTTCAAAAAAAAACCACATAGGAATGCAACATGACTTGCACCAGTGACACCCCTGCAACCTCTGAGGTGCCTCTTTCGCCGGCGACGTCCTCAGTGCTGTCGCCTCACATCATTTTTCTGCTCTCACTGACCTGTGCGCTGGCTGTCGGCAATGTCTATTCTGCCCAGCCATTGCTGGAATCCATCTCCGCAACGCTGCAGGTTTCGCCCGGCACCATCGGCCTGGTCATCACGGCAACGCAGGCGGGTTATGCCATAGGATTGTTTTTGCTGGTGCCGCTCGGCGATCGCTTTGATCGCAAAAAGCTGGTGGTCACGCACCTGCTGCTGTCGGTGCTGGCCCTGGTCGCGGCGGCGTTAGCAGAGAGTTTGCTGGCGCTGCTGGTGGCGATGCTGCTGGTGGGTTTGATGGCGGTGGTGACGCAAACCGTGGTGGCGTGGGCCGCTATCCTGGCGGCACCGGCTCAGCGTGGCAAGGTGGTAGGCAGCGTCACCAGTGGCATCGTCATGGGCATACTGCTGGCGCGCCTGGTCTCTGGCATCATCGCCGATATCGCCGGCTGGCGGGCGGTGTATATGACCTCAGCCGCGCTGATGCTGCTGATTACCGTGCTGCTGATGAAAGTGATACCTGCTGCCGGTCCGCAGAACACAGCCACTTCCGTGGCCGGGCTGCTGGGGTCTGTCCCGCGTCTTTTCGTCACCGAGCCCTTGTTGCGTCAGCGCGGCGCGCTGGCTCTGCTGATTTTTGCCGCGTTCAGCATGTTGTGGAGTTCCATGGTTTTGCCGCTCACGGCCATGTCGCTTTCCCATACGCAAACAGGGCTGTTTGGTCTGGCTGGGATAGCCGGAGCGCTGGCGGCTTCCAGAAGTGGCGCCTGGGCTGACAGGGGAACCGGGCAGCGCGCCAGCGGATGCGCACTGGTTTTACTAACGCTCTCGTGGCTTCCCATCGCCTTCGCGCAGACTTCTTTATTATTGCTGGTTATTGGCGTGATCATGCTGGATTTCGCGGTGCAGACGGTGCATGTCATCAACCAGAGCATGCTGATTGCCGGCAAACCCGCTATCACCAGCCGGCTTATCGGTGCCTATATGTGTTTTTATGCGGCAGGCAGCGCGCTGGGCGCTATTACTGCCACCCAACTCTATGCGCACTGGGGATGGTATGCAGTGTGCAGCGGCGGGGCACTGGTCAGTGCCTGCGCACTTATTCTCTGGTATGGAACACGTCAATCATGAAATTATCACACCTGCTGCTGGCCATCGGTATTACCGCCATCTGGGGCATTAATTTTTCGGTGATTAAATTAGGGTTGCACGCCATCGATCCATTTATTCTGGCAGGGCTGCGTTTTACGCTGTGTGCCATCCCGGCGCTCTTCTTTATTAAAAAACCTGACGTCCCGTGGCGCTACCTTATTGGCTACGGACTGGTGTTCGGCATTGGCTTGTGGGGCCTGGTCAATCTGGGGATAAAAACCGGGCTGTCGGCGGGGATCGCCTCGCTGGTGCTGCAGTTCAGTGCCTTTTTCACTCTGCTGCTCGGCAGTTATGTGTTTAAAGAACAGCTCAGCCGCTATCAGATCGCTGGCTTTGTGCTGGCGTGCAGCGGATTGATGAGCATTGTGTTTATTACCGACGGCTCGGTGACGTTTGCCGGGTTGCTGCTGGTGCTGGCAGGCGCCATAGCCTGGAGTATTGCCAATATCATCATGAAAAAAGCCGGCACGAAGCAGGTATTCGCGTTTCTGGTCTGGTCGAGCGCCTTTTCGCCGCTTCCGCTTTTTCTGCTGGACGGATTAATTAATGGCAGCGCGGGCTACAGCGCATTAATCAGCCATATGGATACCCGTGCGATATTGTCCATTCTGTTTCAGGTTTACCCCAATACGTTATTAGGCTACTGGATCTGGAATTCATTGCTTAAGCAGTATCCTGTCTCCACCGTCGCGCCATTATCGCTGCTGGTGCCGGTATTCGGCATTCTCGGTTCGATGATGATATTTGGTGAAGTTATTTCTCCGATGAAAATCCTGGCGCTGGTACTGATTATTACCGGGCTGGCGGTTGGCTTATATGGACAACGCATCAAACGTTATTTCATTCCGCAGTCGGATTCGCTGTGATCAGCAGCCCGCTGATGAGCCGTGATCCGACAAGAGCGGGCATCCCGCCCGCTCTCTCTGTCAGTGAAAATCCGCTTACTGCACCACGAAACGCGCGACTGAGCCTTCCAGTGTCGACGCCTGATCGCGCAGTGCGCTGGCGGCGGCCGATGATTCCTGCACCAGCGCGGCGTTCTGCTGCGTCACGCTGTCCATCTGAACGATAGCGACGCCGACCTGCGAAATGCCGCGATTCTGCTCATCGGATGCCTGCGCGATTTCGGCGAGGATGCTGGTTACGTTGCCAACGGAATGTACAATTTCATCCATGGTTTTACCGGCCTGACCCACCAGCTGTGAACCACTGCTGATACGCGCGACCGATTCGCCAATCAGGGTTTCGATCTCTTTGGCCGCCTGAGCGCTGCGCTGCGCCAGACTGCGCACCTCACTGGCGACCACGGCAAAGCCGCGTCCCTGCTCACCGGCGCGCGCTGCTTCTACTGCTGCGTTTAACGCCAGGATATTGGTCTGGAAAGCAATGCTGTTAATGACGGTGGTGATTTCGGCGATTTTGCCGGAGCTGGCACTGATCTGGTCCATGGTTTCAACCACGCCTTTGACCAGCGAGCCGCCCTGATTAGCCTTCTCCGAAGTGGCACGCGCCAGTTCGCTGGAGTGATGAATGTTTTCCACGTTCTGCTTCACGGTAGCGGTTAACTGCTCCATGCTGGCTGCCGTCTGCTCCAGCGCGGCCGCCTGCTCCTCGGTGCGGGCGGAAAGATCGTTATTGCCTGCAGCAATTTCTGCGGAAGCGTGGCTGACCTGCATCACGCCGCTGCGAATGTTACCAATGATGCCGCGCAGATCGTTGCTCATCTCACCGACCGCCTGCATCAGCTCGCCCAGTTCGTCCTTACGCGAAGTTTGCAGCTGTACGCTCAAATCTCCTTGCGCAATCTGCCGCGCGACGTTCAGTGTTACCGCTAAAGGACGGGTAATCTGCCGGGTGATAAACACCGCAATCAGAATGCTGATTACCACAGCCGCCGCCAGGATCAGCGACATCCACAGAATTGCCCGGGCGATATCCTGGTGCGTGGCGGCCAGCTGCTGGGTAAATAATTGATTACTGGTATTGGTCAGATGCAGGCCCGCGATGGCAAGCTGGCGGGTCGCTTCCACTTCTTCTTCCGCGGAGGCGTTGTAGTCCTGCACGCTGTCGCGTCTGGCCGCCAGCGTTACGGCAATTTTATCCAGCGCGTTGCTGTCATCAGCGCTCAGGCGTGGTCGAGCCTGGTCAATGAGTTGAATCGTTTCAGCTATAAAGCCTGACAAAGCCAGACGGTTTTCCTCAGTGTTGTCCAGCGCCATCAGCTTTACGCGAATACTAATACCGTTCAGATATTTAGCGATTTCAGTGAGCGCGGTTGCCGTATCCTGCTGTGTGCTGACGTAGTTTCTGGCCAGCGCGGCAACCGCCGTGGTTTCGTCACTGAAGCGCAGCGCCTGCAGAATGCTCTGGCGCTTATGCACTTCATTCACCGTTTCTGCACGATGCTGACGATAAAGGTTCATCGCAGCAGGCAGAGAGGCAATCAGCGCGGTCTGCGCGCTATCCCATTGCCAGGTTTTCAGCTGGTTGATACTGCCCTCAATCGCCTGCAGTCGCGATTCGTTGTCGGCAATGAATTTTTCATCGTGGGTTTTTACGTATTGCAGGCGGGCATCTTTAGCCTGCGCGAACTGATCGTTGATGCCTTTCAACTGGCTGAGTTTTTCCGCACGTTCCGCGATGTCGTGCAGATTTTTGATGCCACAGGAAGCTACAGCAATGCTGAGAGTAAGCAGCACACCAAACCCGAGCATGAGTTTTCTGCTGACTCTGATATCTTCCAAAAAAACACGTATTTTTTTCATTAAGGTGAATCTCCCTGGTTGTTGTTGTCCACGCTTTTGCCTGATGGCAATGGCGTTATCGGCAGGGAGATGATTAATTTCAATTAAAATAATTAAAAAACATATAATCACCTAAATTTATTAGATGTGCTATGCCAGGGGAAGGGTTGCAACGGTAGGGCAGGCGGGGAGCTCGAATTTTCTGTTTTATGCTGGTACTGATTTTGGCGGATAGCGGTGCGGGGGAAAGTATTGACGCAACCTGCCGGTTTGTCAAAGCGCCGGGATTTCAGGCGAATGGCCCGATAGCCCTCAGGCCAGGCGTTGCGCCTGAGGACATTCCGCTACGCCTGAAATCCTCAGGACTCCGCTGGCTGATTCGTCAGCCACTGAGCGGCGCTGGTGGTGGCAATGTGCTCGCGGTAGTTAAACGTTTCCTGTTTAGGCCATGCCACACCGTCCGGACGGGCAAAGGCCAGCCGGTAGGCCGCGCCAGTGTCATGGGGATGACGTTCTGCATTTTCCCTTAGCCTTTCCCGGCTAAGTAATACTCGCCTGACCGCGCTTTTCCAGTGAGATTGCATCAGGTCAGCCAGCTCTGCGTAAGTCAGCGTATCGCCAGCAATATAAACAATGTCGTTCTGAAAAGCGGGCTGATGAAAGAAGATATCGGCTGTCAGCTGCCCGATGTCGTCTGGCGTGGTGAGTGTCAGGGCATAGTTCCAGTCACCGAGGGCATAAACCGTTTTATTCCCGGCATCGATCACGCCAAAATCGGGTTCAAACAGATAGCTGGTAAAAATACCGGTCGAAACAATTACCCAGTCAGTGTTGCTTTGGGCGCGCAGCAGGTGGCGCACTTCAAGCTGCTCATCCCACACCGGTTGCCCACTCTCTTTGCCGATAACGTCATAATCCACGCCAAACTGCCAGGGAAAATAGCGGGCGACACCCGCCTTGAGCACGGCCTGAGTGATTCTGAGCTGCGTTCCCGGCCCGCCGACAAAACCACTGCAATTAATGATGGCATCATAAGAGCGAAATAATGCTGAGAGTTCGCTCAGGCTATTTTTCTGCAGGTCGCCTTCAGCCACAGTGATATTTAGCTTTTGCAGCGCATCCAGCCGGGTTTTAAGTGGGCCGGACGTGGCATGTGCAGCCTCGCTTCTGAGTAATACACTCATTTTAATCAGTGGATGCTGCTGCACTTTTTTAGCCATAGCGTTTAACACCGCCATGCCTAATTCTCCTGCGCCGAGGATAAGAATATTTTCGACATGTTGATCAACGGGTAGCATGCTTGTCTCCTTGGGTTATATCCGTCATCCTGACAGCGGACAAACCCTGATTCAATCAGGTACACCCGTGATACCGGAGGAGAGATGGAACCTAATCGCGAAGCCCTGCTGCAGTTTTCCAGACAATTTTGTGAGGCGTTGAGTCACGATGATGAAACATTAAAGCGTGAAATTCTTTCTCACGCCGGCAATCGCTGGTCGTTGGGTATATTGCATATTCTGGCCACCCATGGACCGTTGCGCCATGCAGAAATGGGTCGTTTACTGCATGGCGTCACGCAACGAATGCTGACGCGCACACTGCGTACGCTTGAGCGTGACGGTCTTATTTCCCGCTGTGATTATCAGGAAAAAGTACCGCGTGTCGTTTATACGGCCACGGAGGCGGGCGAAGAAATGATGATGAAAATGATGCCTCTCTGGGCGTGGATTATTTCGTCGGCCGACTATTTTAAGCAAAGCAGGATTACGTTTGATACTCCTCATCAGTAATGGCATTAAATCGCGTGATGACGACCTTGCTGAGGATGCGTGATTATTTCCCTGCTGCCAATAGTGCAATTTTTTTGCACTATTAATCCTGTCCCGGTTTTGACAGGTTGTCTCGTGAGAATTCACGCATTGAGAGCAGCACGGGCATCAGATTATGGCCTGCATGCGTGAGTGCGTATTCAACACGTGGGGGCTGTTCACCAAAATCAGTGCGGGTTATCAGCCCATCACGTTCAAGCTTGCGCAAATGTTGAGTCAGTACTTTATGCGATATCTCCGGCATGCTCTTCATGAATTGCGAGTGACGCATCACAGGCTCCGCAAATAATCTGAATAAAATCTGCAGTGTCCATCTGCCGGAAATAATAGTTAAACATTGCGTGACATAAGCGACCGAACCTTCTGGTCCGAGACAACGTGTTTTCTCATCATCGCCTACAGGCACTTTCAGGTGCGTAATTGATTCATTCATCAGTTTATTTTCCAATAGATTTTTCACGTATTCTGGAGAACAGTAATGGATCTGAAACTCGACGGCAAAATTGCTCTGATAACGGGTAGCACCAAAGGTATTGGAGAAGCGGTAGCCAGAGGGCTTGCCGCTGAAGGCACCCGCGTTATTATACATGGCCGGGATCCAGCTAAAGCTGAAAATATCGCCAGCGATATCTTAAAGCAAGGTGGACAAGCATACGCAGTAACGGGAGATTTAACCCGTGAGGCAGATATTCAACTGCTTTATCAGCAAGTCTGTTCGCTTGTACAATCCGTTGATATTGTTGTTAATAATGCGGGTGGCTCCGGCCCCACAGAGGACTGGACGTCTTCTTTGCCAGAAACCTGGGCGGCTGGGTATGATAAAAATGTCCTTTCAGCCTTACGTGTCATTAATCTTTTTCTTCCTGGGATGCGTGAACAAAAATGGGGCAGAATCATTAATATTTCGAGCCTGGCAGCGTTGATGCCTCCCGCCAGGCGTCCGGATTATGCTGCTGCTAAAGCAGGGATTATTGCCATGACCTCATCGCTGGCAAAAGCGGTCGCACACGATGGCGTAACCGTAAATACTCTCTCACCGGGTACTATTCATAGTGCAAGCCTGGAAAAAGCATTTCGTCAAACGGCCAAAGATGCAGGGCTTTCAGCTGACGCGCCATGGGAAGATATTGAACAGGCCGTATTGCCCCTGTATGCCAATGTGCCCATGGCGCGCGTAGGGACGCTCAAAGAAATAGCGGACGCCATCACCTTTCTGGCCAGCCCGTTGTCGGGTTACATAACGGGTTCAAATTTAAGGCTTGATGGCGGTATGTGGCCCGGACTTTAAAACCAGCCGCACAACATCCTGAATAAAATCTCTGTTTCAGCTACTACTTCATTCGATGACATCATCAGAGCCGATTTAATTATCAGAACTGGGCGGGCTGCTGTTGCAGCCCTGCTCATACCCTAACGTCATCCTCTTCATGATGCGCGCAGTCCCGGTCGGTATGCCCAATCCTGTTTATTGACAGTCCACGCCTGGTCATGCATATTGTTATGTTATAACGTAACAATGAAAGTACCATGATGAAAAACTCGCTCTCCCTGATTATTGCGGCGCTGCTGTCGCTTCCTGTATTCAATGCTAATGCCAGTAACTATCCGCTCACCGTTGATAACTGCGGTGTCCAGGAAACCTTCGCTCATCCGCCTGCGCGTGTCGTCACCGTTGGCCAGCATGAAACGGAACTGCTGCTGGCGCTCGGTCTGGCAGATAAAATTGCCGCAACCTCGGTGTGGTTTGGCGCGCTGCCCGCCGATTTGCAAGGGCAGGGCAGCCAGCTTAAACGGCTGGCCGATAACGCCCCGGGCTTTGAAGCGGTGGTGGCGCAGCGCCCGGAGCTGGTGCTGGCGCAGTACAGCTGGCACGTCGGGCCGCAGGGTGAAGTCGCCACGCGTGAACAGTTTGAACAGCTCGGCATCCGAACCTGGATTTCGCCTGCCGACTGCATCGGCAAAGCCGTCACCACCACGTCCAATAGCGACGGTGCACGCACCACACCGTATGGGATCGAGGTGATCTTTGCGGAAATCAGCGCGCTGGCGCGCATTTTTGATGTGCCGGCGCGTGGCGAAGCGCTCAAACAGCAGCTGGCCGCTCGTATAGCACAGGTTCAGCAGCAGCTGCACAAATCGCCGTCAGCGCCGCTGAAGGTGGTTTACTGGTTTTCCAGCCCGCGCCTGAAAGGCGATCCCTGGGTCGCTGGCAATAAAGGGGCGCCGGGCTGGATCAGCCAGACGCTCGGTCTGACTAACATTATCGATTCAGACGAAGAGTGGCCGGCGGTTACCTGGGAACACATCGTCTCCGCGCAGCCGGACATCATCGTTATTGCCAGCATGGCGCGGCGGCTCTATCCCGCCGATGACGTCGCGGTTAAAAAACACTTTCTGCAAAGCGATCCGGTGACGCGTGAAATGCCAGCGGTGAAAAACGGCCACATTGTGGTGGTACCGGCGATGTCACTGAATCCCTCGTTGCGCAACGTAGAGGCCGTGGAGCTGATCGGTCAGCAGATCGCTGCTTTCGCACCTGCCCGATGAGCGCTCACGCTGTCTGTTACTGGCGCACCGGCCTGCTGATTGCTGCGGGCGCGCTCAGCCTGCCGGTGATGATGACGCTGGCCGCGGCGACCGGCGATGTCGCGATCGGCTTTACCCTGACCGCGCAGGCCATCACTAATGGTCTTGGCATCACCCATTACGACCTGCCGGCGCTGGAAGCCGGCATCGTCTGGCAATACCGCATGAGCCGCGCGCTGATGGCGGCGAGCAGCGGCGGCGGGCTGGCACTGTGTGGGCTGGTGTTGCAGTCGTTGCTGCGCAATTCGCTGGCCGACCCTTATCTGCTGGGGATTTCCGCCGGTGCATCAACCGGCGCGGTGTGCGTGATGCTGCTTGGCATCGGCGGCGGCGCCATCACCACCGGTGCCGGCGCGTTTGGCGGTGCCTGTCTTGCATTTATGCTGATTGTTCTGCTCTCCGGCGGCATGCGGGAAAACACCGCGCGCATCATTCTGGCCGGTATTGCCGGGACGCAATTATTTAATGCGCTGACCGCCTACATTGTCAGCACGGCGGCCAATGCTGAGCAGTCGCGCGGCGTGATGTTCTGGCTGCTCGGCAGCCTGAGCGGTGTGCGCTGGGCGGATGCTTTATTGTGTTTTGCCGTAACCCTCGCCGGTCTGCTGACTGTGCTCTACCATGCGCGCGCGCTGGATACCTTCTCGTTTGGCGCGGAAGTCTCCGCGACGCTGGGCACGCAGGTAGCAGCGGTGCGCATCGTATTACTGCTGACCACTGCGTTAGTGACGGCGGTGATCGTCAGCGCGATCGGTGCGGTCGGTTTTGTCGGGCTGGTGATCCCGCATATCACCCGCATGATTGCCGGGCCGCGTCATCTGGTGACGATTCCGCTCGCATTCCTGGGCGGCTGCCATTTCATGGTGATTGCCGACCTGGTATCGCGCACGTTAATCACCCATCAGGTGCTGCCAATAGGCGTGGTGACGGCGTTAGTCGGCGCCCCGGTGTTCGCCCTGATTCTGTATCGCAACCGGGAGAAATCATGAAGTATGTCGCGGTGGATAAACTGAGCGTGACGCTACAGGCGCGCAGCGTGTTATCTGACATCAGTTTTGCGGCGCAGCGGGGACAAACGGTCGGGTTGCTCGGCCCCAATGGCTCGGGCAAATCGACG
>NZ_SDFT01000142.1:0-17750 GCF_004916815.1 Pantoea sp. R102 | reverse complement strand
TGCGCCAGCTGGCGCTGGCCGGCCAGGGCATTGTGCGGCTATCGGATTTTGTCAGCCGCGAGGATCGCGCCAGCGGCCGACTGGTACAGGTGCTGGAAAATGACACGCGCGAACTGCGCCTGCCGATTCACGCGGTGTACTATCGCAACCAGTCGCTCAGTTCCCGTATCACCTGTTTTCTGGATTTTTTACGGGAAAAAATTCAGGAAAATCATCTGTTATAGTCCGGTTCTGTCTGAATAACCTTTCCTGTTATGTTCTGCCCTCATCGATAAAAACGCTTTAATTCAATCGGTTAAAGGTTTAGCTATCTTTCGGCCCCCATTTAAGAATTTTTTCCTAACGGGACATTTCTTATGTCTCGGATTTATCTCTTTCCGGATTATGTCGCAACTTTGAGCCCACCCAAGGGCAGAGCCAGGGAGATTGCGGCGCTTGCCTGCAAACGCGCAGTCAAAATTAATCGACGGAAGGAAGAATCATGAACGTTTCACCCGTAAGTGTGGCGGTTATCGATAAGAAAACCATAACCAAAGCGGAAGTGCTGCGCGCCGGTAAAGATGGCAAAGCAGTGAAGATTCAGGCAATTACCAACGGTAAATATCTGCTGACGCAGAATCAGGACGGCACCGCGCCTGAAAACATCACCGTTAAACGCGTGGGGAAAAACCTGCTGGTGATGCTGGAAGGCTCAGACGCCAGCAAACCGGATCTGATTATCGAAGATTTCTTCGCTAAATCCGGCACCTTAGTGGGTAAAGCGGAAGACGGCGAAATGCACGCTTACGTCGCGACGGACGGCAATGCCGACCACGAAGCGGCCGCGCTGGCCGACGGCGAAACTACCGCGCTGGCGCTGGGTGAAGGCAGCGTTGATGATAATTCCGGTTACGCACTGGCCAGCGGCTTTGAATGGTCGCCGGCGCTGATTGCGCTCGGCGGTCTGGCGGCTATTGCAGCAGCAGCGGGCCTCGGCTATGTCGCGGCGAAACACCATTACGACAGTAACGACGGCAGCAACAGCGGCAAAGGTGAAGGCGGCGGCGGCAGCGGCGGCGGCGATATCAGCAAGCCCACCATCAGCAATGTGATTGATGATATCGGCGACGTGACCGGTTCGGTAGCTAACGGCGGCCGCACCGACGACACCATGCCCACCTTCAACGGCACCGGTACGCCGGGCAATACCATTGAAATATGGGATGGTGAGACGCTGCTGGGTGAAGTGCTGGTGGATGACGAGGGTAACTGGACCTTTACGCCGGAAAAACCGCTGGCTGCAGGCAATCACAGCATCGTTACCGCCGAGCGTAACGCCGATGGCGTGGTAGGTGAAGAGAGCGATCCGTGGGAATTCATCATCGATCTGACGGCGCCAGCCAAAGGCACCATCGGCAGCGTGATGGACGATATGCAGGATCCGCCGATGCTGATCGAAAAAGGCGGCGTGACGAAAGACAATACGCCAACGCTGACCGGTAAAGCTGAAGCGGGCTCGACGGTAGAAATCTGGAACGATGGCGTGAAGCTGGGCACCGCAAAGGTGGACGCAGAAGGCAACTGGACCTTTACGGCTCCGGCGCTGCAGGATGGGCGACACGAGCTGAGCATCGTGGTTGTCGATCAGGTGGGTAACAAATCACTGCCATCCGATCCGTTCATCGTTGATGTGGATACCGTGGCGCCGGAAAATCCGGGCATTGGCGTCATCAAAGACAGCGAAGGTAATCCGCTGGAAGACGGTTCCACCACAAAAGATCTGCGTCCGACGCTGGAAGGCAGCGGCAACAACGGCGATATCGTGGTGATTATCGACAACGGTAAGCCAATTGGCTCGGTGATTGTGGAAGATGGCAAGTGGACGTTCACGCCAGAGAATAACCTGCAACCGGGCGAGCACGAACTGGAAATCGTGGTGCGCGATCCGGCGGGTAACGAATCGCCGGCCTCTGAAAAGGTCACGATTGGGTTTGAAGGCGACACGCAAGTGCCGGTCGATCCTGAGCCTGTTGACGGCCTGCCCGATCCGGACGTTCCGGTTTCTGGCATGATTGAGCATATCTTTAAAGACAATAACGACGCCGGCGTGCGTACGCCAATCGAAAACGGCGGCGCGATGAACGATCCGAGCATCATTGTCGCCGGTAAAGGCGTGCCGGGTGAACTGGTAACCATCTATATTGTCGGTCTCGAGAACAGCTACAGCTTCACTACCACGATTGGGGCTGACGGCAAATGGGAGCTGACGACGACGGATCTGGCGGATGATGTTTATCAGCTGCGCGGCGTGTTCTCCAGCGATGGCGAAGTGACCGGCAAAACGGACATTTATGAAGTGGAAGTCGACACCATTCCACCGCCGCCGCCGGAGATTAATGCGCTTGAGCTGGCCGGTCTTGATATTTCCGCTCTGCTTTCCCTGGACAATCATGAACTGTTCAATGAGGCCGACGATCAGCCGCAGCCGATTAATGCGGAATTACTGCAGCTTAATAACGATGCGTTTAATGACTGGAATAATCAGGAAAGCCAGAGTGGTGTGATAGCTGAAAATAATTCCCAATCAGATGCGCTGTTCTTACAGAACGAAATCGAACAATTCTAATTTATCTGGAGCATACAGGTGCAATTTATTGCACCTGTGAAACTTAAATGAAAATTGCAAAAAAATTACTTTTAGCTTCACTGGTGTGTGCGCCAGTATTCACGACTTTTTCAACCCAGGCGCAAAATTCATTTGGTGCCGCATGGCGCAGTTTATCGCCGGTATCGGCAGAGCAGGCGCGGGTGGTTTATTATCGTCCGGATTCATTAACCGGGGAAAAACCGGCGAATATTTATGTTGACGGTGAATTTCAGACGTCGTTACTGGCCGGTGGCTATACGGTGTTTTGTGTTGCGCCGGGAACGCATTCGCTGGGCAGTTATGTCAACGATGCGCCAGATTATCAGGGTAAACGCGCGCAATCGTGGACTGATAAACTGGCTGCCGGTAAAACCTACTATATTCGTGCTAACCTCGATGATAGCGGTCGTCCGCTGGTGGTCAGCCAGCAGCAGGCGCAGCAGGAGTTACTGAGCACCAAACGGCAGGCTCATCTGCTGTCGCGCGCATCGTCGGTACAGCGCTGTCAGGAAGGAACGACTGAATCTTATGATAACTATGCGTTTTCATCCGACCTGCTGTTCCGTTTTGGCAGTGCCAACAGCAACGACATTTCTGCACAGGGGCGCGAAGCACTCAGCAGCTTTGCCGGCATGCTGAAAAAGGAAAATGCCGCTCAACGCCACATCATCGTCACCGGCTTTACCGATCCGATTGGCAGCGACAGCAGCAATATGGCGCTGGGCCAGCGTCGCGCTGAGGCGGTGAAAGCACTGCTGATTGCTCAGGGAATGAATGCGGCCAATATCACCGCGCAGAGCATGGGTGAGTCTCAGGTTGATACTAACTGTTCAGGCAGCCTGCAGGAGCAGAAAGCATGCTATGCCAGCGAGCGCCGGGTTATTATCAGCGTTGAAAACAAGTAATCTGATTTAATTATTTTAGCAGCGCATTCTCACATCTCATATTGATGAGGTGTGAGGCGCTGTGCCTCGATAAAGTTATTAAGGGTTCATATAACTTAATCGATTAAGACGTTTCTCGTATTGTCTTCAGGCATAAAGAGCGAAATTAAACCTGTATTCGGCTGGAAATCCCGAAACATTATTTAACGTAAAAGGAATACACATCATGGCTAATATTACAGCAGCAGATAACGCGACCGTTATCTCGACCAAAGATCAGTTTTATAAATGGATTGATAAGAGCGTAGCAGGTGCCAACGGCGGCAAGCTGGAGATTACAATCGATGGTGAAGTGCACATGGTTGATATCAGCGAGGACGGTAAATGGTCATTCGACCCGAAAACCAGCTGGTTAGACGGCACCCATGTCATTCAGCTGGTATCGATTGATAAAGCGACTAACCCGAGCCCACCGCGTATCTTCATTCTTGATATGGATACGACGCCTCCGGCAAAACCGGAAATCTGGCGCGTGATTGATGACGCTGCGGCGGAAGATCACTACCTGACGCCGGGTGAAGCCACCAGCGATAAAACGCCGGCGCTGGCTGGTGTGGCAGAGCCTGGCACCATTGTTACCCTGTACGATAACGGTAAAGAGATCGGCTCAGTGGTAGCAGACAAAATGGGCGCATGGAGCATCACGCCGGAGCTGGCAGACGGCGAGCACCAACTGACCGTGATGGCGAAGGATACGGTTGGTCATGAAAGCCCGATCTCTGATGCTTTCAACCTGACGATTGCTGACGGTGTGGTCACTCAGGCGGTTAACGAAGCGGTATCTGTAACGCCAGCAGAATCAACCACTATGGACGCGGTTCCGTTTCCGGGTAAACCCATTAAAACCATCAATAAAAACATTATTTCGTTGAGTGCTGATAATGCTGAACCCAATGCATTAGTACAGATCGTTATTGATGAAACCGTTTACACCACCCGTGCTGATGGCAGCGGCAAATGGCAGTTTGACTCGCCGGAAATGAAAGAGGGTTTGCACGTTGCCGGCATTCGTTATCTGGACCGTGCGGGTAACTGGGGACCATCAACTCAGCTTATCCGCAATATCGACACCTCTGCACCAGAAGCGCCGCAGATTATGCGCGTGATTGATAATGAAGGCAGCGCGGATACCTATCTGACGCCGGGCAACTACACCAATGACAAAACCCCAACTCTGTACGGTGTTGCTCAGCCGGACAGTCTGGTAAAAATCTACGATATTCGCTCCAACGTGATTGGCAGCGTAAAAGCCGGTTCCGATGGCCGCTGGAGCTTCACGCCGGAACTGACCACCGACGGCACCCACGTGTTTAGCGCCAGCTACACTGACCGCTTCGGCGCCGAGAGCCCGCGTTCTGACAACTTCGCGCTGACGCTGGATACCTCTGTGCCGGGCACGCCATCACTGAGTGAGGTGTTGGATGACGAAGGACGCGTTACCGGTCCGCTGAAGTCAGGTGACATCACCGATGACAAAACCCCAACCCTGTCGGGTAAAGCAGATGCTGGCGTGATTGTGCGCGTATGGGACGGCGACAAACTGATCGGTTCTACCAAGGCGGACAATCGCGGTGAGTGGAAACTGGACGTTGAGCTGGGTGAAGGTGAGCACTCGCTGGTTGTGGATTCCATCAGCAAAGGCGGCACCGTTTCTGAGAAAACCGATCCGTTCAAACTGGTTATCGACAGCAACATCCTGCCGGCACCGGTGGTGGATGAGATGGTCGCCAACAACGGTGATGAAGAGCGTGTTCTGCAGCCAGGCGATTCCACTAACGACACCACGCCAGTGCTGCGCGGTGAAGGCAACGACGGCGACATCATCTATGTAATTGTTGACGGCGAAAAAGAGCCGGTGGCTTCAACTGTCGTTAAAGATGGTAAATGGGAAATTGAATTGCCAGAGCTGGCGGAAGGTTCACACGATATTGAACTGATCGCTAAAGATCCATCCACCGGCAAAGAGTCACCGACCTCAGATCCAATTAACGTGATTATCGATATTACGCCTCCGGATCAGCCGCAACCACCAACGATTGTCGATAACGAAGGTGACAACACCGGTCCGGTTGAACCAGGTAAGCCAATTGATGACAACCGTCCAGGTTTCGGCGGCGAAGGCGGTACCCCTGGCGACAAAGTGGAAGTCATCATTGATGACGGTAAAGGTAATCCGGTGGTGATTGGTACCGGTATCGTGGGCGAAGACGGCAAGTGGGAAGTGAAACCTGAGAACCCAATCGATGACGGTAACTATCAGGTTATCATCGAGATCACCGATCCGGCCGGTAACGAATCGCAGCCATCCGATCCTATCGATCTGATCATCGACACCAAAAAACCAGGCTCAATGGAAGGTTCGTACATACTGGAGGATAACGTCGGTCCTATCCAGGGTGAGATCGAAAATGGCACGGTCACCGATGACAAACAGCCAACGCTGAAGGGCACGTCACCGGATCTGTCGCAGGTCATCATCTACATCGACGATCGGGAACCTGTCGTGGTTGGCGTCGTAAACGGCGAGTGGAGCTATGAGCTGCCAGCGCTGGGTGAGGGTAACCACAAAGTTGAAGTACAGCCGGTGAGCAAATCCGGTGTGAAAGGTGATAAAGAGGCCGCCATTAACTTCGAAGTTGATACCACCATTCCTGAGCCGGTTGAAGGTGGCGCAGGTGCTAACTTTGAAGGCGTGTTTGCAGATAAAACCGGCACTGAAATCCCGGTGCGCCCGGACACCAACGATGACACCCTGATCTTCAGAGGTAAGGGCTCAGAAGACGGTACTATCGTGATGATTTGGGGCGACGAAGCGCGTACCCAGCTGATCGGTTCTACCGTGGTAGAAAACGGCGTGTGGCGCTATGAGTCAGACAAACTGGCAGAAGGAGATTATGCCTTTAACGTCACGGTTCGCGATGCAGCCGGAAACGAACTGGTCATCGACCATACCGTTAAGACCAACGTCGACGTCACCCCGCCGCCGCCGCCAGAAATCAACTCGATCTTCGCTGCGGGTGCTACGGATGTAGAAGGGCTGATGAGCATGTCGCTGAACGACATCATGACGCAGGGTCAGGATTCACTGTTTATCGACAACGGCAAGTCACAGCTGGTAGTGAACGCTAAACAGGGCGAGGCGCTGACGCTGGAAGACATCCTGCCAGCCGGTGAAGATGCCAGCTCCTGGCAGCAGGCGACAGGTACCGTCACCGTCGGCGGCACCGAGTACAACGTCTACAGCAACGGTGATGCGGAACTGCTGGTGCAGAACCTGCACAACGAACAGCACTGATCATTGATTAGCTGCTAAATAAAAGCCCCGGTCGCAAAACCGGGGCTTTTTTTATGCCTGCAGCGGAAAAATCAGGCGGTCGGTTCCAGCACCAGAATTTTCACGTCCACCACGTCATCTTTGATGGTGGCGCGGTGTGCATCCATGTGCGGCATCTGCTGATGCTGCTCCAGATGGCGCAGCGATTCCCACTGCTCAAGCATAAAGATCGAGTCTGGCGAGTTCTGCTTCCACGGCACCTGTGCCTGGTGATCGACCAGTGCATCGTACTGATGGCAACCCTCTTCTTCCAGCACGACAGGGATCAGTTTATTAATCGCCTCCAGCACCTCCTGACGGCGGCCCGGCTTAACGCAAATTTCTGCAACCACAGTTAACATAACGCTTCCTTCTGTTTTTTCCCGGTGTGCTTACAGTTAAGCAAAGATCTGGCTGAGATGAGTCCGATAACGTGCGATATCACGCGGCACGTCCGGCTGTTTAATCACGTCGTTACAGATAAAGGTCGGCAGACTTTCCATACCGAGGAACTGATTGGCTTTATGGAAGTGCAGGTACAGGCCGTCCACGCCGACGCCTTCGAAGAACTGGTCGGGATCGGTAAAGGCTTCCAGCGGCGCGTTCCAGGTCAGCGACAGCATATATTTTTTGCCCTGAATCAGGCCGCCGGAACCGTATTTTTTGCTGGCATCGCTGCGCGAACGGCCATCGCTGGCGTACAGCGCGCCGTGGCCCAGAGTAAACACCTCATCGATGTACTTTTTCACCGTCCACGGCTCGCCCATCCACCAGCCCGGCATCTGATAAATCACCACGTCGCTGTCGAGGTATTTCTGCACTTCGTCTGCCACGTTGTAGTCGCTATCAGCAACGGTCACCTGAACCTCATGGCCCAGATCGCGCAGCTGGCTGGCCGCCACTTCGGTCAGGGTATGGTTCAGCTCGCCTTTGGAATGGGCAAAGGTCTTGCCGCCGTCGATAATCAAAATCTTGCTCATGGATAATTCGCTCCGTTTCTCATAGATGCCGCCCACTCTACGCGCGCGCGCGGGGCAAAAAAATGCGTGATTGATCACAAGACTTTTGCTCTCAAAGCAATAATGCCGTCACTTATGCAACAATCCGCACGCAAACCAACATCCACTTAAAAAGAACACACCATGAAAACTGTGATACTGAGTGCCTTACTTCTGGTGGCCGGCGCGGCTCAGGCGCAATCCCACCTTGATAACGTTCGCCAGAGCAAAAACCTGAAGGTCTGCACCACCGGCGATTACAAGCCATATACCTTTTTGCGCAGCGACGGCCAGTATGAAGGGCTGGATATCAGCATGGCGCAGTCGCTGGCCGCCAGCCTCGGCGCAAAAGTAGAGTGGGTGCCGACCACGTGGAAAACCCTGAGCGAGGATTTCTTAGCGAAACAGTGTGATATCGCGCTGGGCGGTGTCTCCGTGACGCTTAAACGTCAGCAGATCGCCTGGTTCGCCCAGCCGCTGGGCGTCGATGGCAAGATTCCGCTGGTGCGCTGCGCGGATAAAGCGAAGTACCAGACGGTTGAGCAGATCAACCAGCCGCAGGTGCGGGTAATCGAGCCGGCTGGTGGCACCAACGAAGCGTTTGTGCACAGCCATCTGCCGCAGGCCAGCCTGCAGCTGGCGGAAAACACCGGGATTTTCCAGCAGCTGGTGGATAACAAAGCCGACGTGATGATCACCGATGCTTCCGAAGCGCTGTTCCAGCAGCAGCACTATCCGTCGCTGTGTGCCATCAATCCGCAGCAGCCGATGCAGTATGGCGAGAAGGCTTACATGATCCCGCGTGATGATATGAGCTGGAAGCTGTATGTCGATCAGTGGCTGCACCTCAGCACTGCCACCGGCGAATATGCGCAGATCGCCAGACAGTGGCTGGGGGTGGTGAAGTAATCGTTAGCGATAAATCGCGCCGCTACGGCATGTGCAACTGACATCCTGCACTTGCGTAGCGGCCCTATTTATTGTTTTGAAATCAACGATACAACCCGGCTTTACCCAGCCCGCCAAACAGATTCATCTTGTAGCGAATCACCGCTTTCGCGGCGGCGATGGCGTCCGGATAAATCACATTCGGATCCCACCAGCTCTCCCGCGCGAGGATCTCGCGCAGTCGGGCGAAATAGGCAAACTTCATGTCGCTGGAGATATTGATCTTGCCCACGCCTAGCGTCACCGCCTCGGCGATCTCCGCGTCCGGATTGGCCGAACCGCCGTGCAGCACCAGCGGAATGTCTACGCGCTGGGAGATATCCTTCAGAATGTGCATCTGCAGCTCGGGTTTCATATCTTTGGGATAGATACCGTGCGCGGTGCCAATCGCCACCGCCAGCGTATCGACGCCGGTGCGCTGCACAAAATCTTCCGCCTGCGCCGGTTCGGTGTAGATCACCTTGCTCACGCCGCCTTCCACCGTGGTGCCGGTATCGCCGATGGTGCCGAGCTCGCCTTCCACCGACACGCCCACCGCGTGCGCCAGCTTCACCACCTCTTTGGTCAGCGCCACGTTCTCTTCGTACGGCAGCAGCGAGCCGTCAATCATCACCGAGGTAAAGCCGCACTGAATAGCGCGCAGCACCTGCGCAATTGAAGCGCCGTGATCGAGGTGAATGGTAAACGGCACGCGGCTTTTCAGAGTGCGTTCGCGCACGTAGCCAAAAAATTCATCAGTGACAAATTCCAGTTCGCTCGGATGGATAGAAATAATGGCGGGCGTGTTAGTGGCTTCGGCTTCTTCCACCACGGCCCGGATAAAGCAGCTGTCAGCGACGTTAAATGCGCCGATGGCGAAGCGATGTTCACGGGTCGGGGCCAGCATCTCTTTCATTGAAATCAACATGTTTATGTTTCCTTAGCGTGAGTTTTACCAGAGCCGGCGCACGCGCCGACCCGATGAGGGATAAAAAGAAACAGTTGGAAATTGCGCCGCGATCGGGGTGTCAGTAGCGGTTTGCCGACCCTGACCAGCTCAGATATTCAATAGCCACTTCGCGACAGGCGGACTCCATCAGCGCCAGCACATCGGCCAGCTCAGCCTGCGGGTGCTGGCGCAGCGCCTGCTGCACCGCGTGCTTACCAGCGTCGAACACCGCAGCGCCGACGTTGATCTTGGCGACGCCACAGGCGCTGACGCGGCGTATATCCTCCGCCGGGGTGCCCGAGCCGCCGTGCAGCGCCAGCGGCCGCGTCGTCACCGCGTGCAGCTGCTGCAGCCGTTCGAAGTCGATCTTCGGCTTTACGCCTGGCGGATAAAGCCCGTGTGCGGTACCGACCGAAATCGCCAGCAGGTCGATGCCGGTCTGCTCAATAAACGGCAGTACGTCTTCCACCCGCGTCATCTTCACGGCGGCATCGGCCAGTTCATATGTGGGCGCATCGGCGATATGCCCCAGCTCGCCTTCAACGCACACGCCAGCGGTATGCGCCATCTTCACTACCGCTGCGGTCTGACGAATATTGTCCGCCAGCGGCTCGGCCGATGCGTCAATCATCAGCCCGGTAAAGCCGGCGCGAAACGCCTGACCAATCAGCGGAAAAGCTTTGCCGTGGTCGAGCGCCAGCGCCACCGGCACCGCGGCCTGAGCCGCCAGCGCCTGTACCAGCGGCGCCGCCACCGCTGGCGGAAAATGCGCGCTGTGTCCCTGATACACGTTGAGAATCAGCGGCGCGCGCTGCTGTTCCGCCGCCTGAATCGCCGCGCGGGCGGTTTCGAGGTTGAAGCAGTTGATCGCCAGCACCGCGTACTTGTGCTGGAAGGCGGCCTGAATCAGGTCATTCATCATGGCAAACATGCGGGCTCCTTATTCCAGAGTGAATTTGATCTCTTCATCGCGGACGCCGGGCGCTTCCACGTCATCGAACTCTTCATCCTGCTGCGTGACCGGTTTTTTCATCACCGACAGCATCACGCCGCACACCACGGTGCCGATGCCGAGCGCCAGGCAGAACAGCCACGGTTTGGTGAACAGCGGCACCACAAACATGCCACCGTGCGGCACCGGCGCTTCCACGCCCCACACCATAATCAGTCCGCCGGCCAGCGCTGAGGCCACCACGCAGCTGGCTACCACGCGCAGCAGGTCGCGTGCCGCAATCGGAATCACGCCTTCGGTAATCATGCAGATGCCCATCGGGAAGGCGGCTTTCAGCGCCTCTTTCTCTGCTTTGGTGTATTTGTGGCGCGTCAGCAGATAAGAGAGGGTGATGCCGAACGGCGGAATGATGGAGCCGACAAACTTCACCGCTTCCGGACCGTAAATGCCATCGACCAGCATGCCGTCGGCGAACAGCGACATGGTCTTATTGATCGGCCCGCCAAAGTCGAAGGTGGCCATCGCGCCGAGGATGGCGCCCATCACGAACTTTGAGCCGCCCTGCATGGACTCCAGCAGATCAATCAGCGTTTTTTGCAGCCAGACGATGGGCTGGCCGATAAAGGTCATCATCAGCAGCCCGGCGATGATGGTGCTGAGCAGCGGCAGCACCATGATCGGCATCAGCCCCTGCATCGACTGCGGCAGCCTGATCACCCGGCGCAGCAGCAGCACGGTATAGCCGACGAGGAAACCGCCCAGAATGCCGCCGATAAAGCCGGTGCCGATCTGGCCGCAGATAAAGCCGACGATCAGGCCAGGCGCAAAGCCGGGACGATCGGCAATGGAGTAGGCGATGGCGGCGCTGATCAGCGGCACAATCAGCCCCATGCCCCAGCCACCGATCTGGTTCAGCATCCACGCAATGCTGCCGGTCTGCTTGCCGACGTCCGGTCCGCCAATCACCTGGCCGAGCGCAATGCAGATGCCGGCGGCGACGATCAGCGGGATCATCCATGAGATGCCGGTGAGCAGATGGCCTTTGATCTCCTGGCCGTACTGACGTTTGTGATCGCTCATGATCGATCTCCTCAGGCGCGCGCCAGTGAATCCGCCACTTTTTCGAGGAATTTCACCGGTGACTTGATCACCACTTCGGTTTTCACTCGCACGATGGGTTTGCCCTGAAAGCGCTCTTCGCCGTTGATCTTGACGTCAACCGCAAGGATCACCACGTCAGCGGCGTCGATCTGCTCACGCGTCAGCGGCGTTTCAGTGCCGATGGTGCCCTGGGTTTCAACGTGGATGGTGTGGCCCAGCGCGTGAGCCCCCTTAATCAGTTTTTCGCGCGCAATGTAGGTATGCGCGATGCCTGCGGTGCAGGCCGCTACACAGACGATATTCATGTGGCACCTCAAGGTGTTGGGTGTTAACAGAGGTCGGTTTCGGCGTACTGACTAAACAGCCGGATGATATTGCCGGGGTCATTCTCCGCCAGCAGTCGGGCTATCACCTCATCATCGGCCAGCGCGCTGGCCACCTGCGACAACAGGCGAATATGGGTAGTGTTCTGATCTTCCAGCCGCACGGCGAACAGGATGATGCAGCGCACCTGGCTGCCATCCAGCGTTTCCCACGGAATGTCCTGCTGGGTGCGGCCGATGGCGAGCGTGGTTTGTCTGACCGCCGACGATTTGCCGTGCGGAATCGCGATATGGTTCTCGAAGCCGGTCGAGCCTTCCGCTTCACGCAGCCAGACATCGGCAATAAACGCGGCGCGATCGCTGATGGCGCCGTCGCTCACCAGCAGATCGGTGAGTTCGTTGATCGCCTCTTCTTTACTGGTGGCGCTGAGCGCCAGGTTAACGCGGCGCGGCGTCAGAATGCGGGAAATGTCCATGGTTGCTCCTCATTCAATCAGTGTGCGGCCAACGCGCAGGGCGTGCCGTTGGGCAGCTGGCTGCCAATCATGGCGTCAGTGACCCGCCGGATATCGTCATCATTAAAAAAGGCGCTGACATACACGGCCGGAATGGCACCGGCATCGAGGTGGATGGTGGTGATCACCAAATCCACCGCGTGGTGCTGACAAAACGCCGCCTGATTGCTGGCTGACACCACGCCGGCAATTTCCCAGTCCGGAAAGGCGCGTAAAATGCGGCTCTTGAGCAGGTGTGAGGTGCCCACGCCGCTGGAGCACACCACCAGGATGCGTTTGTGGGCGATCTGCCGCTCCAGTGCCGCCTGGAAATGGACGCACAGATAACCAATTTCATCCTCAGCCACCGGCGACAGGGCGAAGGTGCGCGCGGTCAGCTGCATTGCCTGCTGGGTCAGAGAAAATATCTCTTTCATTTCCTGTTTAATATCATCCAGCAGCGGATTGCGAATATGAATGTGATATTTAAGCCGGTTTAATAATGGCTTTATATGCACCAGTAAACCGTCAAATAATAAACGGTCCTGAGATAAGTCCTGCTGAATAAACGCCGAGAAACGATCAATTAATTCGCAGGTTATTTTAACCGACTCGGCAGTGGAAAATTGATTATGCAGCGTCACCTGATCGCCACGCTCTTCCACCACAATGCCGGAGGAGACGATATATTGATAAATAAAACCGACTTCATCGGCCGGCAATGCACAGCCGATGCGCTGCTCAATGCGCGCCACCATCTGCCGGGCAATGGTGAGAATCGACTGATCCAGATCGTGCGCGGTGGTGAGAATGTCCAGCGCCAGCGCGTTGCCCTGCGCCATGCGGTGCATCATGATCAGGATGTGCGTGCACAGATTGAGATACCAGGCATCGCCCAACGGATAACTCAGCTGCTGCTCCATCTGTTGCAGCAGCGTCTGCACAAAGGCCACATCCTCTTCGCCAAAATAGTGCACCAGCGCCTGCTGGCTGCCGGGATCGAGCCGCGGCAGCAGCGGCGTACCGGCGACCTGTTGCTGCATCACATCGTTGATCAGCGACACCATCGCCTGACGCAGCGCCTGCTCATGGCCCTCTATGTGCGTGCCGCCCGGGCCGCGTTGCAGCGTTAATCCCAGCGGCTGCAGCCACTCTTCAATCACTTTCAGGTCGTTCACAATCGAGGCGTGGCTGATAAAGTAGCGCTCGGACAGCTTGCTGATTGACGTGGCGCGCGGTGCATCGCTCAGGAGCTGGGAGGCGATTTTTATCCGCCGGCTGTTATGACTGAGCGCGTCGCCGGCCTCGTCGCCGTTCAGCTGCTGCTCCAGCTGCAAACGCTGCTGCATATCCTCAACCCGCAGCCGCACACCGCGGCCAGGGGTTTTCTCCAGCGTCAGCGCCCAGTTGCTGAGCCAGCTCTCCAGCCACTGCAGGTCGCGCTGAATGGTCTTTCCGGAGACACCGAGCTGTAACGCCAGCTGACCAATCGGCTGCGGCGCCGCCTGTTGCAACAGCAATTTCACTAACCGGTGTTGTCGCGAAGTCAGTATTTGCATTCGGTCACCCTTTATTTTGGTAAAACCTAATGGGATTTTTCCTTGTGGCATTTATTTCATTGCCAGCAAGCCGTCGCGAAAAAGGTGTGTCGTATGGAGTATGAATTTAGGAAAGGATGGCGGCAGCAACAATACTAAATGTTGTCCCGTCAGGCGGACAGCATTAATACACCGCGTTGACGGGAAATTAAATGCGAGTTTGCTCACACAATAAAGTGCTAAATAAGTGTGATGATGCTCCCAATCCTTTTTATTTTTTCAACCGGCGTCACGTTATTTAAAGCCGGGAGATTCTTTCTGTCCTCAACGGCTTCCTTGTGACTAAATCCCGCGAATAAGGTACTATCCTCGCCAAATGACCGCCGGATGACCCGCCGTTGCGGGCCACGAAGTGAGGATGCCAGCTTAATGAGTGAAATGACACAGGATGGCGCAGAGCGTCTTGCCCTGCACAAGTTTACTGAAAACGCGTACCTGAACTACTCCATGTACGTGATCATGGACCGTGCGCTGCCGTACATCGGTGACGGTCTCAAGCCGGTGCAGCGCCGCATTGTTTATGCCATGTCCGAGCTGGGGCTTAACGCCAGCGCAAAATTCAAGAAATCGGCGCGTACCGTGGGTGACGTGCTGGGTAAATACCATCCGCACGGCGACAGCGCCTGCTATGAAGCCATGGTGCTGATGGCGCAGCCGTTCTCCTACCGTTATCCGCTGGTGGATGGTCAGGGCAACTGGGGCGCGCCGGACGATCCGAAATCCTTTGCCGCGATGCGTTACACCGAATCGCGCCTGTCGAAATATGCCGAAGTGCTGCTCAGCGAGCTGGGGCAGGGCACGGTGGATTACATCCCGAACTTCGACGGCACGCTGCAGGAGCCGAAAATGCTGCCGGCGCGCCTGCCGAACATCCTGCTCAACGGCACCACCGGCATCGCCGTGGGTATGGCGACCGACATTCCGCCACACAACCTGCGCGAAGTGGCCGAAGCCGCGGTGCGCCTGATCGACAAGCCCAACACCACGCTGGATGAGCTGCTGGAGATCGTGCAGGGGCCGGACTTCCCGACCGAAGCCGAGATCATCACGCCGCGCGACGAGATCCGCAAGATCTACCAGAACGGCCGTGGTTCAATCCGCCAGCGTGCGGTGTGGAAAAAAGAGGACGGCGAAGTGGTGATCACCGCGCTGCCGCACCAGGTGTCGGGCGCGCGCGTGCTGGAGCAGATCGCCAGCCAGATGCGTAATAAAAAGCTGCCGATGGTGGAGGATCTGCGCGATGAATCGGATCACGAAAACCCGACGCGGCTGGTGATTGTGCCGCGCTCCAACCGGGTGGATCTCGATCAGGTAATGAACCATCTGTTTGCCACCACCGATCTGGAGAAGAGCTACCGCGTTAACCTCAACATGATCGGGCTGGATAACCGTCCGGCGGTGAAAAACCTGCTGGAGATCCTCTCGGAATGGCTGGTGTACCGCCGCGATACCGTGACACGCCGTCTCAATCATCGTCTGGAACGCGTGCTGCGTCGTCTGCATATCCTCGAAGGTTTGCTGGTAGCGTTCCTCAACATTGATGAGGTGATTCACATCATCCGCAGCGAGGATGAGCCGAAGCCGGTGCTGATGTCGCGCTTTGACATCAGCGAAACCCAGGCCGAAGCGATTCTGGAACTGAAACTGCGCCATCTCGCCAAACTGGAAGAGATGAAGATTCGCGGTGAACAGGCCGAGCTGGAAAAAGAGCGCGATCAGCTGCAGGCGATCCTCGCCTCTGATCGCAAAATGAGTAACCTGCTGAAGAAAGAACTGCTGGCCGACAGCCAGACCTACGGCGACGATCGCCGCTCGCCGCTGCATGAACGTGAAGAAGCGAAAGCGCTGAGCGAGAACGAGCTGGTGAGCGCTGAGCCGGTCACCATTGTGCTGTCGCAGATGGGCTGGGTGCGCAGCGCCAAAGGTCACGATATCGATCCGGCAGGATTAAGCTACAAAGCGGGCGACAGCTACCGTGCCGCCGCGCGCGGCAAGAGCAACCAGCCGGTGGCGTTTATTGACTCCACCGGCCGCAGCTATACGCTGGATCCGACCTCGCTGCCGTCGGCGCGCGGGCAGGGCGAGCCGCTCACCGGCAAGCTGACGCCACCGCCGGGCGCGGTGATTGAGCAGGTGCTGATGGAAGCGGACGATCAGAAGCTGCTGATGGCCTCCGATGCCGGCTACGGCTTCATCTGTACCTTTGCCGATCTGGTGTCGCGCAACCGCGCCGGTAAAGCGCTGCTGACGCTGCCGGAAAACGCCAAAGTGATGACGCCGCTGGCGGTGCACTCTGGCGACGACATGCTGCTGGCCATCACCCAGGCGGGGCGGATGCTAATGTTCCCGGTGGCCGATCTGCCGCAGATGTCGAAAGGCAAGGGCAACAAGATTATCTCGATTCCGTCCGCGGACGCCGCCGCGGGCGTGGACAAGCTGCAGTGGCTGCTGATTCTGCCGCCGGGCAGTTCCATCACTATCTATGTCGGCAAGCGTAAGCTGATCATGCGTGATGAAGATCTGCAGAAAGTGCGTGCTGAGCGCGGCCGTCGCGGTAGCGTATCGCGCGGACTGCAGCGGATCGATAGCGTGGAAGTGAATGCGCCAGCGCGGCCAAAAAGTGACGCGAATAGCGAAGAGTAAGACTGAAAAGGCGAAGGACTGCCACATTTGAGGAAGCTATGTTACTAATTTTACGCACGTTAATCGTTGTGATTTATTCGATTCTGGTTTGTGTGTTTGGCAGCATCTGGTGTCTGTTTTCACCGCGTAATCCGCGCCACGTGGCGACCTTTGGTCACATGTTTGGTCGTCTGTCGACGGTGTTTGGCGTCAAAGTCGAACTGCGTAAACCGGCGGATGCCGAAAGCTACGGTAACGCGATTTACATCGCTAACCATCAGAACAACTACGACATGATCACCGCTGCCAATATCGTGCAGCCGACCACGGTCACGGTGGGTAAGAAAAGCCTGCTGTGGATCCCGTTCTTCGGCCAGCTCTACTGGCTGACCGGTAACCTGCTGATTGACCGCGATAACCGCGCCAAAGCGCACGGCACCATCGGCGAGCTGGTGGCGCAGTTTAAAAAGAAGAAAATTTCCTTCTGGATGTTCCCGGAAGGGACGCGCAGCCGCGGACGCGGTCTGCTGCCGTTCAAGACCGGCGCGTTCCATGCGGCGGTGGCGGCGGGCGTGCCGATCATCCCGGTGGTGGTCTCTAACACCCACGGCAAAATCAAACTGAATCGCTGGAACAATGGCTTAGTGATTGTGGAAATGCTGCCGCCAGTGGATACCACGCAGTTTGAAACCACGTCGGTACGCAAACTGGCGACCCACTGCCGTGAATTAATGTCTGCTAAGCTGGAAGAGTTGAACGCTGAAGTCGCCGAACGCGAAAAAAACGGTAAAATCTAGCCGGCAAAAAAATGGCTCACCCGCAGCGCGCTATGGCTCGATCTGTCGGGTGCGCTTTGATGCGTGACGGGCCCCGCTGTTTGTAGGGTGCGCATTCATGCGCACC
>NZ_SDFT01000141.1:0-6840 GCF_004916815.1 Pantoea sp. R102 | reverse complement strand
TGCCAGATTACGCACTTCCGATGCCACCACGGCAAAACCACGTCCCTGTTCCCCGGCGCGCGCCGCTTCAACCGCAGCGTTGAGTGCCAGAATGTTGGTCTGGAAGGCGATGCTGTTGATAATGGCGGTGATGTCGCCGATTTTCTTCGCGCTGTCGTCGATTTGCGCCATGGTCTGCACCACCTGGCCCACCAGTGACTCACCGCGGCTGGCGATGTGCGTGGCGTTATCGGTCAGCGTCGTCGCCTGATGCGCGTTAGCAGCGTTGTGTTTCACCGTCGCGGTAATCTGCTCCATGCTGGCGGCAGTTTGTTCCAGCGCGGCCGCCTGCTCTTCGGTACGTGACGCGAGGTTGAGGTTGCCGCTGGCGATTTCACCCGCGCCCTGGCGCACCGAGGCGCTGGCATCCTGAATCTGCCCGACAATCTCGCGCAGCTGGTTTTGCATAGTGTGCAAGGCGAAGAACAGACTGCTGCTGTCGCGCGCTTTCAGCGGGATAGCGTTATCCAGTTTGCCATCGGCCACCGCCAGCGCAATGGTGGCTGCGGTCAGTGGCTCACCGCCAATCGGCTTCAGCACTTTGCGACTAAATACCAGCCCAAGCAGTGCGCACACCACCAGGATGCTAATCACCATTAAAATCACCGCGTTAATCAGCTGACGGTGCGCCGCTTCCATGACTTTGCTCACCGGGGCCACCACGCCGAGATACCATTTCTGATCGCTGTTACCGATCACCACCGGCCGCCAGGCCACCAGCGCATCCTCGCCCAGAATAGCGTCATGCTGTTCGGTGACCGTGCTGCTGAAATTATGTGTGTCGCCCTTCCAGGCTTTGCTGGTCTGGCTTTTGTCCGGATAAGACACCACATTGCCCGCGCTCGAGAGCAGCATGGCGTAACCGCTGCCTTCCCACGGTTTGATGCTGTTCACTTTTTCCTGCAGTGACGCCAGTGAGATATCGGACGTCACCACGCCCCACAGTTTGCCCTGGCTGATAATTGGCGCGGCCACCGAGGTCAGCAGCGTTGGCACACCGTTATAGGCATAGCTATAAGGTTCGATCAGCGTATCTTTCTGGCTTTTCTGCGGCAGCAAATAGTAATCGCCCTGGCCTGGCGTAAAGATTGAGGTCAGCGGATGCAGGGCAAAATTGCCACCCTGGTCGCGATCGACGAAATAGGCGTAACGTCCTTTAGGTGCCGCGCCAGCCTGAGAGGCAAACTCAGCATCGCGTCCGTCAAATGCGTTTTCTTCGAAGATGACCGAAATAGAGAGATAGTCCGGATTATCACGCAGTGCAGAGACCAGCAGCTTATCGGCCACTTTACGGTCCTGCACACCGGCAGCCGGCAGGGCAATCAGACTGTGGCCGAGGTTGTGTGCGACATCGCGTGCGTAACTCAGCTCCTGCTGGATTTGCAGCGCCTGACTCTGCGCAATCTGCTGTAAGTAACTCTCCGCCAGCGATTTTTGCTCATTGCTGGACTGCCAGCTGAGCACGCCGATAGTCACGGCGAAGCCCAGGGTGATGGTTAAGGCGCCCGTCAGCAGCATTTGTGTGCGGGTGCTCATTTTTTTCTTATTAGATACGGTTGTGGCCATGTCGGCGCTCCTGGTGTTGACACTTTATTACTGAAAAAGAATCACGCCCTGTGCACCTGCATCCCTGTAATCACTCTATCGGCGCACAATCCGGGAACTTGATGGCCTGGCAGGTCCGATCAGAAAACCATCAGCCGCTGTTGCGGCGTTGAGTCGCCATTAAAAACGCTAAGACGATGCAGTAAAAAAGAGGGAATTTGATCTGGCGCAAGATCGCCACTTCGTTGTGCTGTCAGGTTATTGCGTACGGGCGCAACGCGCCGCATAACAAGAGGAATGCAACATGGCAGGTAAATTGAGTCTGGCAGGGTTAATGGTGGTCTGGCTGGTGTATGTGGCGTGGATGGTCAGTTACTACTCAGGCACCTTCTCTCTTTTCACGCACTGATCCTTAGCACGGTTCCCAGGCCAGCACAGAGGCTGGCCCGGATTCAGCAGCAGTACAAAGCGAACGCGCGGTTCCTCAGGCGGCTTTGACCGCACGCACCTTCTTCTCTTTTTCCGGCACAGCCGTATCGCTGTCGTCAGCAGCGGTTTCGCCGCTGTCTTTCACCGCGTCCGGCAGTTTGCTGGTGCGCAGAATGTGTTGCACCGCGTCTTTCTGTTCGGCCAGCAGCATACCCAGCGCTTCGGCCTGGGCCTCATCCATCGCTGGCTGATGTTGCTGCAGCCAGTCGGTGAACGCGTCGGCCATATCGAGCATCTTGTCCCATGCATCTGCGTCTTTTTTATTGGCAAACGTCATCTTCTCTTCACCCTTTCTGACCACAACATATTTGGTTTCGACTGCCATGATGCACCTCATTTACTGTGTTTATATACAGTATATTTCATTCAGCTTTTTTAGCCAACGATTTTCTGCTTGCCGTTTAAGCCAGCAGCTCTTCGAGGAAGGTTGCCAGCGCTTTGCGCGGATCGTCCTCTTCAGACACGATCATTTCAATGCCCCACTGCCCCAGTACCTCTTTCGCCACCGGATTATTACGGTTGGTGAACAGGTAGGATTTAGGCCGTGCGGTCGCCAGCCCGGTGCGGCCCCACATCTTGGTCAGGCGATAAAACAGCAGGCGGATATTGAAATCGCTGATGCTGTAGCCAACAAACAGCACGGAG
The DNA here is from genome assembly GCF_004916815.1 of Pantoea sp. R102. Classification (NCBI taxonomy): domain Bacteria; kingdom Pseudomonadati; phylum Pseudomonadota; class Gammaproteobacteria; order Enterobacterales; family Erwiniaceae; genus Pantoea; species Pantoea sp. R102. Next base: position 4,122 of record NZ_SDFT01000141.1, on the reverse strand, counting down.
TTACCCATAACATCATGGGTCAGTTTGATATCCAGCGGCGAGTCAAAATAGAGCCGCTCGAAGTAACTGCTCTCATCCAGCACGATGGAGGTATCATCGTCAAAATCGCCATGAAGTTTAATAATATGGCGCTTATCTTCAGTCAGCGACACCAGATCGGCGGCATTAGCGACCTTGCTATACGGCACATTGTGCGCTTCATGCGCCATCTCCAGCCAGCGGTCGTAATTGGTGGTATAGATGCGCGAGAAATTGCCCTGGGTGATCATGGTGTGGATTTCAGAGCTGCGCACGTCGATGTCCGGACGGTGCCACTCGCGATCCATCCAGCTGCGCAGCGGGCCGAGCGAGCCTTTGCGCTGTTTGTAATACTCCGCCAGCGACAAATGGGTGCCGTAGGTATTGAAGATCTTCGGATCGTAGCCCAGCTCATTAGCCAGATGTGCAATCAGCTCGTGCCACTCCGGCAGTCCGAGATTGCGTGAGATGCCCGCACCGGCGAACAGAATCAGTTTGCCGGCATCGTAAGCGCGTTTGAGTTCCGGTTTCATGCCAGTCCCCGCGAAGTTTTCAGAAAGGTGGCAAAGCGATCCAGCGCCAGGCGGCGCATCGAGATTTCGTTTTTCAGTTCGCCCATTTCAGCGAATGTCTGGGTGTGCCCTTCCGGGATAAAGACGCAGTCCCACTGAAATTCGCGCGGCCCCGCCGGCTCCCGGGCAATGGTGCCGCGCAGCTGACCTTCAAACTGGTACATTTTGCGCCCGTCACAGTAGCCGAGGACGGTTTTGGCGGTCACGCCCGGGCTGTCCAGTCCGTTCACCAGTTTGGTAAAGCGTTCTGCGTTCAGCCGGCTCCAGAAGATGCGCGTCAGACCGGCGGGCAGGCCATTGAGCCCATCCAGATATAGGCCGGTATGCTCGACAAACAGCGGGCGGCCAATGATTGAAAAGGCTTTAGTCAGTTTGTCACGAACCAGCTCCACCTCATTTTCGGTCTGAATCTCTTCAATACGGCGCGCAATGGGCACCACTTCGACACCCACCGGCTCAAGGATGGTACGCACCTCGGCCAGCTTGAGTTCATTAGCAGATAAGAAACGAATTTTCATTGCAATCAGTATGTTGAAAGTGGGTTAGTCCAACCTGGTGACGCGTATCCGGCTGCGGTTCCGGCTGTTATTGTCCGGCACGCTGTCGCCGCGCCGCGTGGTCATTCTACTCTGCGGCGACGTCACTGGCGAGGAACAATCGGGTCGCGCTGCGCGCGCCTTCGCCGTTATAGCGCATCGCTTATCGCTGGCGGCGTTAAATATTGCGCCTGAATGCGTTAATAGCGCTATTTGACGCCGCTTATGTCAAATATAAAAATCCGCGCTTAACGCGCAAATAATCTGAAAACAATTATGACAGTCGTCTCGCTTAAATATATTATGTGGCGTTTACACCTTCACGCGTCATGACAATAAAACCCGGAACCGTTTATGAACCCTTTGTTGAGTTCAGCCTGGTCGCGCATCCGTAATCTGCCCTTCATTTTGCAGGGTGATAGCCCGGAAAAAAAGCTCCGCCTGACGCTGCTGATTGCCGGCGTCGCCAGTATCGTGGCTGGTATCTTTATGGCAACACTGAATTTCAGTCGCGGTCATCATGACATTGGCTGTCTGTATATCGCCAGTATAGCGCTGGGGGGCTACATCATCATCGGCGCCTTCAGCGACCGGCTGGAGCGGCATCTGGCGATCATTACCCATGCGTTATTATTTACCATCATCGTGCTGCTGCTGGTGGATAATCACCACGCTGCCGGCAAGCGTTCAGAATATAACTATCTGGTGGCCTTAATCATCGGTTCGGCACTGGTGTTGCGCCAGCAATCCTTTTATCTGAGTAAAATATTTCCGCTGCTGTGCCTGCTGTGTTATCTGTTTTTTGTCACTACCGGTCTGATCTGGGAAAATAATCGTTTTCATCTCAATATTCCGCAGGAAGCCGTTTTTACCGTTTTCAATTGTGCAGTGCCGGTGACGGCACTGCTGTCGACCGTGTTTACCTATGGCGGCAATTATTCCGCCACCGATCTTATCAAGCGCGAACTCGCGTCCGCCATCGAGCGCCAGCAGCTGGAGCTCTATTATCAGCCGCAGGTCGATGGCGACAAAAATCTCATCGGTTTTGAAGCGCTGCTGCGCTGGAAGCACCCGGAGAAAGGCTTTATCTCGCCGGAGGTGTTTATCCCGGTAGCCGAAAAAAGCGGGCTGATCATTGATATTGGCAAGTGGGTGCTGGAGCGCATGCTGCAGCAAATCGTCGAGTGGGATCGCGTGCTGCGGCTGCCTCCGCTGGTGTTTTCCATCAATATCAGCCCGCTGCAGTTGATGCACCGCGACTTCACCCATGACACGCTGCTGACGCTGTCGCATTACAAAATCCGTCCTGAGCGGCTGAAGTTTGAAATTACCGAGACCACCTTTATTTACGATCAGCAGCGCATTGGCGATGTCATCAACCACTTCAGCCAGTTAGGGATCAAATGGGCGATCGACGATTTCGGCGTCGGCTACTCTTCGCTTAAGTCGCTGAGTGATTTCGCTATTGATGATATTAAGATTGATAAATCCCTGATCATGCACATTTTTGAAAACGAATCGGCGGCGATTGTGGTGCAAAAGACCATTGAGCTGTCGCGCGCGATGGGGCTGAACGTGCTGGCGGAAGGCATTGAGAGCGAGGAGTATTTCGAGCACCTGCGCAATAAGGGCTGCCATTTATTCCAGGGTTACCATTTTGCCCGCCCGCTGCCCGCCGCCGAAGCATTGCAGTGGATAAAAAAAGCAGGCTAAACCGGGCGAGCCTTCATTTTTTAAGCCGGTGCGCAGCAATGCGCACCTTACGAAAGCCCGAGCGAGCCGTAGGGTCGCCATTTATGGTGACCACACCGCACGCCTGAGCACCCCGCCCTAGTTCTCCTGATAAACAATCCCGGGCGGATTAACCTGCGAAATCTCCACTGCCTCGCCCTCTTCACCCCATCTTGCCAGCACCTGGTGATACTGGCCGCCAGCGATAGCGCCGTTGATCGCCTGCTGCAGCGCGACGTCCAGGCCATTGCCCTTCTTCGTGGTGACCGCCACCCAGGCGCGAAACGGTCCGTGCCCGACAATTTTGGTTTGCCCGCGCGAAGCCACTTTCCACGCCGCCATGGCCTGCGGGCCAAATGACGCATCGGCCCGGCCAGAGAGCAGCGCCAGCGTGGCGGAGGCATCATCGTTGAGATAAATCGGCTGCACCGGGGCCAGGCCCTGCGCCCGATTCTTCTCATCCCAGCTCAGTAAGATTCGCTCCTGATTGGTGCCGGAGCCCACGATAATCCGTTTGCCGGCCACGTCTTCCCGGCGACGAATCGCGCTGATTTTACTGTCCGCTTTCACCGCGAAGGCGTGGTTATCCGCGCGATAGGTGGCGAAATCAAACTTCTGCTTGCGCTCCTCGGTCACCGCGATATTAAACATCGCCACATCATAGCGCCCTGCCGTGATGCCCAGCGGCCAGTCCTCCCAGGCCGCCGGCACCAGCCTGAGTTTCAGACCGAGGCTGTCGGCCAGCAGGCGCGCAATGTCCGGGTCGCTGCCGATCAGCGTTTTATTATCGGACGCCCAGAGACCAATCGGCGGTGAATTATTGGCTGAAGTGGCGACGGTTAAATAGCCGGGGTGAACAAAATGAAATCCGGCTGGGATCTTCGCGATCGCCTGCGGATTGGCCGCCATAGTGATCGGCGTTTCGTTATGACTGGCGTCAAGCTGTTGCGCACCTGTCGCGGGTGCCGCCAGTACCGCACCCGCCAGCGCGACTATGATCACTTTCTTCATTACAGCACCCGGGCGAGAAAACGTTTGGTGCGCTCATGACGCGGCTGATTTAGCACCTGCTGGCTGCTGCCCTGCTCAACCACGCGCCCGTCAACCATAAACACCACGTTATCCGCCACTTCACGCGCAAAGCCGATCTCGTGCGTGACAATCACCAACGTGGTGCCGGATCGCGCCAGTTTTTTAATCACATCCAGCACTTCGCCCACCAGTTCCGGGTCGAGCGCCGAAGTCGGCTCATCAAACAGCATCAC
>NZ_SDFT01000140.1:0-11156 GCF_004916815.1 Pantoea sp. R102 | reverse complement strand
GCCACAGCGCCAGCAGCGTATCGCGGTCCAGTTTGCCGCTTAGGGCCAGCGTGCTGGCAGTGCGCTGCCAGCGTTGCCCGCGGATATGCTGCTGCTGCCCGCGCCGCATCGCCTGTTTTTACCGGTCAGCGTGCGCGGCAACGGCAATAAGCCACAGAACGTCACCGCTGCGCTAAAAAAACGGCTGCGCGAGGTGCTCAGAGACAGCCGAAATTCTTAAAAACGTGCCTGCTACTGGCGCACCGCGCTAAAGCAGGTCAAAGTAGGCCTTTCAGCGCCCGAGGGCCCGTTGCCTTGTGGTGTGCGGGTCATAATGGTATGTTCTTGGCCTTCTCAGATTGATCAATGCGATTCGCAAGGGGAATTACGCAATGCGTATTATTCTGCTCGGGGCACCGGGCGCAGGTAAGGGCACTCAGGCTCAATTCATCATGGAGAAATACGGTATTCCGCAGATCTCCACGGGCGACATGTTGCGTGCGGCTGTCAAAGCCGGCACCGAATTGGGCCAGCAGGCGAAAGCCATCATGGATGCCGGTAAACTGGTAACGGACGAACTGGTGATTGCGCTGGTTAAAGAGCGTATCGCGCAGGAAGACTGCAAAAACGGCTTCCTGCTCGATGGTTTCCCACGCACCATTCCGCAGGCTGACGCCATGAAAGAGGCGGGCATCAAGGTGGATTACGTGCTCGAGTTCGCCGTACCGGACGAACTGATTGTCGATCGCATTGTCGGCCGCCGCGTGCATGCGCCGTCAGGCCGCGTTTACCACATCAAATACAATCCGCCAAAAGTGGAAGGTAAAGATGACGTGACCGGCGAAGAGCTGACCACGCGTAAAGATGACCAGGAAGAGACCGTGCGTAAGCGTCTGGTGGAATACCATCAGCTGACCGCGCCGCTGATTGCTTACTACAGCAAAGAAGCCGAAGCCGGTAACACCGAATACCACAAAATCGACGGCACCCGTCAGGTGACCGAAGTGAGTGCACAGCTGGCCGATATCCTCGGTTAAGTGGTGAACAGGGCCGGTTGTCCGGCCCTTTTGCAGCAATTGCTTTCCCCCTCCGCTTTTTCCGCTACAATTTCCCCCGATTCAGAACCATTGTCTGCGACATCAAGGAAATACAATGAGGCAAGATAAGCCTGGGGTTTTACTGGTTAACTTAGGTACACCAGACGCACCGACCACCGCGGCGGTGAAACGCTATCTGAAACAGTTCCTCGGCGATCCGCGCGTGGTGGATACGCCGCGCTGGTTGTGGTGGCCGATTCTCAATTTCATCATTCTGCCGTTCCGCTCGCCGCGTGTTTCGAAGCTGTACGCATCGGTGTGGATGGACGAAGGTTCCCCGCTGATGGTGTTCAGCAAGCGGCAGCGTGCCGCGCTGGCGCAGCGGCTGGATATGCCGGTAGAGCTGGGCATGAGTTACGGCCAGCCGAGCCTCAACGGTGCGGTGGAGCGTCTGCTGGCGCAGGGTGTCACCAAATTCATCGTGCTGCCGCTCTATCCGCAGTTCTCCTGCTCCACGGTGGCGGCAGTGTGGGATGGCCTGGCGGCCAGCTTTAAACCGCTGCGTTCCCTGCCGGAAGTAGCGTTTATCCGCGATTACGCCGAACATCCGGCCTATATCGCCGCGCTGAAGGCCTCGGTGGAGCGCTCGTTTGCCCAACACGGCGAGCCGGATCTGCTGGTGCTCTCTTACCACGGCATTCCGCAACGCTTCGCCAATGAAGGCGACGACTATCCGCTGCGCTGCAAAGACACCACCGACGCCCTGGCCGCCGCGCTCGGCATTGCGCCGCATAAAATCATGATGACCTTCCAGTCGCGCTTTGGCCGCGAGCCCTGGCTGATGCCGTACACGGATGAGACCATGAAAAGCCTGCCGGCCAAAGGGATTAAACATGTGCAGGTGATGAGTCCGGGCTTTGCGGCGGACTGCCTCGAGACGCTGGAGGAGATCAGCGGCGAAAACTGCGAAATCTTCCTGCACGCTGGCGGCGAGAAATTCGAATACATTCCGGCGCTTAATGCGGATGATGAGCACATCGAGATGATGGTGCAGCTGGTACAAGCGCGCCGCTAAGGGTGCGGCAGAGAATGTGATATCATTCTCTGCCTGATTTTCCCTGACGGCAGCTTTCATGAAATTTCCCGGCAAACGCAAATCCAAACACTATTTTCCCGTCAACGCGCGCGATCCGCTGCTGCAGGCTTCCCAGCAGGAGCAGGAAGAGGGCAGCTGGGTGGTGGGTATCGACCAGACGCTGGTAGATATCGAAGCCAAAGTCGATGACGACTTCCTGCAGCGCTATGGCCTGAGCGCCGGTCATTCGCTGGTGATCGACGATGCGACCGCCGAAGCGCTGTATAACGAGCTGATGCGCGAGCAGCTGATCAGCCACCAGTTTGCCGGCGGTACCATCGGTAATACGCTGCACAACTACTCGGTGCTGGCTGATGACCGTTCGGTGCTGCTCGGCGTGATGTGTAACAACATCCAGATTGGCGGTTACGCCTATCGCTACCTGTGCAATACCTCCAGCCGCATGGACCTTAACTTCCTGCAGGGCGTCGATGGCGCCATTGGCCGCTGCTTTACCCTGATCGGCGAGCAGGGCGAGCGCACCTTTGCTATCAGCCCTGGCCTGATGAACCAGCTGCAGGCCGCCAGTATTCCGGAAGAGGTGATTGCCGGTGCGTCGGCGCTGGTGCTGACATCCTACCTGGTGCGCTGTCAGCCGGGCGAACCGATGCCGGACGCGACGCTGCGGGCCATTGAGTTCGCCAAAAAGCACAATGTACCGGTGGTGCTGACGCTGGGTACCAAATATGTGATTCAGGATAACCCGCAGTTCTGGCGCGATTTCCTGCGCGAACACGTCTCGATTGTGGCGATGAATGAAGAGGAAGCGTTCGCGCTGACCGGCGAAGCGGATCCGTTGCTGGCCTCTAACATGGCGCTGGACTGGGTCGATCTGGTGCTATGCACCGCCGGACCGACCGGGCTGTATATGGCCGGGTTCACCGAAGAGGCGTTTAAGCGCAAAACCAATCATCCGCTGTTGCCAGGGGCGATTGCCGAGTTCAACCAGTTTGAGTTCAGCCGCGCCATGCGCCATCAGGATTGCCAGCTGCCGCTGCGGATCTTCTCGCACATTGCGCCTTACATGGGCGGTCCGGAGAAGATCATGAACACCAATGGTGCCGGTGATGGCGCGCTGGCGGCGCTGCTGCATGATATTACCGCCAACAATTTCCACCGTCAGAAAGTGCCAAACTCCAGCAAACACGCCCGCGAATACCTGACCTACTCGTCGCTGGCGCAGGTGTGCAAATATGCCAACCGCGTCAGTTATCAGGTGCTGAACCAGCACTCCCCGCGTCTGACGCGCGGACTGCCGGAGCGGGAAGACAGTTTAGAAGAGTCTTACTGGGACAGGTAATAACGAACCCGTAGCGGCGCAATTTATTGCGCATTCTTCAGCCGTGATATGGCTTTAGTATGCGCAATAAATTGCGCCGCTACGGTGTAATAACGTCTTTAAATCGGGCACTCGCGCACAATCGGGTTTTGCGCGATCTCTTCCTGCAATACATGCAGCATACTGTTGGCAATCTCCCGCTCGCCCATTACCACGCGATTGGCGCCACGCTCCATGATATAGGCCACTTCGTCGTCGTAATGCGCCCGGGCGATAATCTCAATATCTGCCCGCTTTTCGCGCGCGGCGGTAACAATTTCCCCGGCTTCATAGCCGTTGGGGATGGTCAGCAGCAGCCAGCGCGCGCAGTCAAGACGCGCTAAATCCATGGTATCGACTCGCGCCGCGTTGCCCAGCACGGCTTTGATGCCCTGTTCGCGCAGCGCTTCGACGCGCGGGCGCGAATTCTCCACCACCACCAGCGGCACATCAGCTTCCATCAGCTGCTGTCCCAGCAGGCTGCCGACGCGGCCATAACCCACAATCACCGCATGATTGCAGATATCCACCGGAATCTGCTTCTCTTCTTCAATTGCCTCTTCCAGCGTCTGCTCTTCCATGGTCTCGGTTTTGTCGAGATAACGCTCCAGCACGGTAAACAGAATCGGGTTAAGCATGATGGAGAGAATCGCCGCCGCCAGCACCAGGTTGCGGCCTTCGTCGCTCAGCATGCCGAGCGAAATCCCCAGTCCGGCGAGGATAAAAGCGAATTCGCCAATCTGCGCCAGGCTGACGGAGATGGTCAGCGCGGTGCGCCGCGAGTGGCCGAGCAGCGTGACCAGCAGCCAGGCGGCAATCGATTTACCCAGCACGATAATGGCCAGCGCACCCAGCACCGCCAGCGGCTGCTCCAGCAGGATCATCGGGTCGAACAGCATGCCGACCGAGACAAAAAACAGCACGGCAAACGCATCGCGCAGCGGCAGCGTGTCGTGTGCCGCCCGGTGGCTGAGCTCTGATTCATTCAGCACCATGCCGGCAAAAAAGGCGCCGAGGGCAAAGGAAACATCAAAGAATTCGACCGCGCCGAATGCGATACCCAGCGCCAGCGCCAGTACCGACAGCGTAAACAGCTCGCGTGAACCGGTGGCGGCGCTTTTGGCCAGAATCCACGGCACCACGCGGCGGCCGACCACCATCATCAGCACCATAAAGGCAGCGACTTTGCCGATGGTCAGTAACAGGTCCCACGCCAGCAGCGTCGGGCTGGCATTTCCCTGCTCCAGCATGCCGGCAATGGCCGGCAGCAGCACCAGCGTCAGCACCATCACCAGGTCTTCGACGATCAGCCAGCCGATGGCGATCTGCCCGCGCTGGCTATCAATCAGTTGACGCTCTTCCAGCGCGCGCAGCAGCACCACGGTACTGGCGGTAGAAAGACACAGGCCAAACACCAGGCCGGTCATCCATGACCAGCCCATCGCCCATGACAGACCCATTCCCAGCAGCGTGGCGACCGCGATCTGCGCGATGGCACCGGGAATGGCGATCGACTTTACCGACATCAAATCCTTTAGCGAGAAGTGCAGACCGACGCCGAACATCAGCAGAATGACGCCGAGTTCAGCCAGTTCGGGGGCCAGATTGGTATCCGCGACGAAGCCCGGGGTAAAAGGACCCGCCAGCACGCCGGCCAGCAGATAGCCGACCAGCGGCGAGATGCGCAGGCGATTCGCCAGCATACCAAGGAGAAATGCGAGGACCAGACCTCCGACAATGGTGGTGATCAACGGGGTAGTGTGATGCATGCCTGTCTCCTTGTGTGCAAATGTATCCGCTTGTAACAACCTAGTGTAATGCACAATCGTTCGCCGCGTTTAAACATTTGAGCGGTGAAAGACGAAAAAATTGAAAAAATGAGACAAAAACGCAGCCGAAGCGCTATTTTCCTCAGTTATCTCAGCATATCGGCAGGATTTATGCAGAATGGAGGGGGGCAGAGAAAAATAGTTGCCCCCCGAAAGGGCTCAGCGCTGCTGCTGATCAGGTAAGAAAGCGGTCAACAGGCCAATAAGTGGCAGCCAGGCGCAGATTTGATACACCCACTCGATACTGGTGTGGTCGGCTACTACGCCCAGGACCGCTGCGCCGAGGCCACCCATGCCAAAAGCAAAACCGAAAAACAGCCCGGAAACCATGCCGATACGCCCGGGCAGCAGCTCCTGGGCATAGACCAGAATGGCGGAAAACGCCGAGGCCAGGATCAGACCAATAATTACGCTCAGCACGCTGGTCCACATCAGGCTGGCGTGCGGTAACAGCAGGGTAAACGGCGCCACGCCGAGAATCGATCCCCAGATGACATATTTCCGCCCGATTTTATCGCCTATCGGCCCACCGATAATGGTGCCGGCGGCGACCGCGCCGAGAAAGGCAAACAGATGGAACTGCGAGGCCTGCACGGACAGCCCGAATTTGTGCATCAGATAGAAGGTGTAATAGCTGCTCAGGCTGGTGAGATAAAAGTACTTGGAGAAAATCAGCAGCAGCAGAATGCCGATGGCCAGCGCCACTTTATTGCGCGGCAGGGGGTTACGCGGCCTGCTGGCAGCGCTGGCCTGGGTGGCGCGCTGCTGGTGGCTGTACCAGCGGCTCACCTGCAGCAGCACAATGATGCCGAGCAGCGCGGCCAGCATGAACCAGCTGAGATGGCCTTTGCCATAGGGCGCGACGATGATGGCGGCCAGCAGCGGCCCCAGTGCGCTGCCAAAGTTACCACCGACCTGAAACAGCGACTGAGCCAGCCCGTGGCGGCCGCCGGAGGCCATGCGCGCCACACGCGACGATTCCGGATGGAACACCGATGAGCCGCAGCCAACCAGCGCCGCGGCCAGCAGTACCTGCGGATAAGTGCTGGCAAAGGTCAGCAGCACCAGACCGAACAGGGTAAACCCCATCCCGACCGGCAGTGACCAGGGTTTCGGATATTTGTCGGTGTAATAGCCAATCAGCGGTTGTAATAATGAGGCCGTAACCTGATACGTCAGCGTAATCAAACCAATTTGCACAAAGCTGAGGCTGAAATCTTTCTGCAGCAGCGGATAGATCGCCAGTAACAGCGATTGCAGCATATCGTTCAGCAGATGCGCGAGACTGATGGCACCAAGAATGCCAAAAGCGGTACGCCCGGTGCGCCGCGTCGGGGTTAACGTCTGTTCACTTGCCATAAAGATCCTGAAGGGGTGGGAATTTCGTTATCAGATTGTTACGTCATGCATGACTGTATTCGCCTTTGGCCTTGAGTTAAAGGGCGAACTGTGCGACACAGAAGGGCGAAAAAGCACATCCGGCGCACCGCCCGGTAAAAAACGCAGAATAAGGAGATCGGCTTTGTTGTTATCACCGCACAGAGGGCGCTGGCTGGCGCTGATTATGCTGCTGTTGCCGCTGCTGGCGCAGGCGTGGCAGCCGGACCGCAGCTATCGCTTCAGCATTTTGCACACCAACGATCATCACGGCCATTTCTGGGCCAACGCGCAGGGTGAATATGGTCTGGCTGCGCAAAAAACGCTGATGGATCAGCAGCGGTATGATGTACAGGCCAAAGGCGGCGGCGCGCTGATTCTGTCGGCGGGCGACGTCAATACTGGCGTGCCGGAATCGGATGTGCTGAACGCCGAGCCGGACATTCGCGGCATGAACCTCATCGGCTATGACGCGATGGCGCTCGGTAACCACGAGTTCGACAAACCGCTCAGCGTGCTGCAAAAGCAGCAGAAATGGGCGAAGTTTCCTTTTCTTGCCGCCAACATTTATGCCAAAGGCAGCGATAAGCGCCTGTTTAAGCCGTGGGCGATATTCAACCGTATGGGGCTGAAAATTGCGGTGATCGGCCTGACCACCACTGACACGCTGCGCATCGCCAATCCGCAGAACGTGGCGCAGATCGAGATCCGCGATCCGGTGAAAGAGACGGAAAAAGCGGTGGCGGAACTGCGCGCCAGCGACAAGCCGGATGTAATTATCGCGCTGACGCACATGGGCCACTACGACGACGGGCAGCATGGCAGCAACGCACCGGGCGATGTGGAGCTGGCGCGCAGCCTGCCGCCGGGCACGGTTAACGTGATAGTCGGCGGCCATTCGCACGATGCAGTGTGCATGGCAAAAGAGAACGTCAGCGTTGCGGATTATCAGCCTGGACAGCCGTGCCAGCCGGATCGCCAGAACGGCGTGTGGATCGTGCAGGCGAAAGAGTGGGGGAAATTTGTCGGTCGCGGCGATTTCACCTTCCGCAACGGTGAGCTGACGCTGGATAACTATCAGCTGATTCCGGTCAACCTTAAGCACAAGGTGAAGAACCTTGATGGTAGCGAAACCTGGCTGCCGTATCAGGAAGCGATAGCGCAGAACGGCGCAATGATGAAGCTGCTGACGCCTTATCAGCTGCGCGCCGGCAAACAGCTGGCGGTCAACGTGGGTCGCAGCGACAGCGTGTTTGATGGCGACCGCAGCAAGGTGCGCTTTGAACAAATGCCGCTGGCTCAGCTGATCCTGCGTGCGCAGATGGCGGCTACTCAGGCCGACTTTGCCGTTATCAGCGGCGGCGGTATTCGTACCTCGCTGGCGCAGGGCGAGATCAGCTGGCGCGATCTGTTGCAGATCCAGCCGTTTGGCAATCAGGTGGTGTCCGTGACGCTGACGGGCAAAGAGCTGCTGAACTACCTGGCGACGGTGGCGAATATCAAAGCCGATTCCGGCGGTTTCGCGCAGTTCAGCAACATCAGCCTGGTGGCCGATGGCAAAAGCGTCAGCGCAGTGAAAATCAATGGCGAGCCGCTGCAGCTGGATAAAACCTATCGCATGGCCACCAACAGCTTTAACGCCAGCGGCGGCGACGGCTACCCGGTGATTGATGGCCATGCTGGTTTCCGCAACAGCGGCCTGCGTGATGCCGAGGTGCTGCGCAGCTATGTCAGTCAGCACTCACCGCTGCGCGTCGCCGATTATGAGCCACCGCAGATTGTGCATCTGACACCGCAGCAGGTTGAGGAGCGCGACAAAGCGCTGGAGAAGCAAAAGAAGCGCAGCTATCCGCAGATGATCCTGGCGTGGATCTGGCCGCGCGCGGCGCACGAGTGACAACACGGGCGGCACTTCAGCCGCCCGTGGTTTTTCAGGCGCGGCAGGATTTCTGGCTCACCCAGCGCTGGCGCAGCTTATCCCATGCCCAGTTGTAAGCCATGGTGTAGGGCAGAAAGAACAGAAAGAACGCCACTTCCAGCAGGAAAGCGTCCAGCAGCGAAATATGCAACATCCACGCGGCAATCGGCAGGCCGATGAGGATAAAGCCGCCCTCAAAGCCGAGCGCATGCAGCGCGCGCAGGCCGAGACCGCGCTGGCGCTGCGGCGGGCAGAGACGGTCAAAGCCGCTGTTATAAATGATGTTCCACAGCATGGCGACGGTCGACAGCATAATCGCCAGCGCGCCCATCTGAAACAGCGGTTTATCCATAACCCAGGCGGCCAGCGGCGCAACCGTGACGATCGCTAACCCTTCAAAGCCTGCGGCATGACAAAAACGTTCTTTCAGTGAACGGGTACGCATATAAACCTCCATTTGAGTAACGCCACGCATTTTCTCACTGCACAATGCTAAGATAAAATGATTACCTATCGATAAAAGCGATGGTTCAGCATGAAGTACTCACCAGAATCCCTTGAGGCATTTGTCCAGACCGTCGCCAGCGGCTCGTTTTCCGCAGCGGCGCGTGCGCTGGCAAAAAGTCAGTCCACCATCAGTAGCGCGGTGGCCAATCTCGAAGATGACTTAGGCTTTGCGCTGTTTGATCGCAGCGGACGCCAGCCGGTGCTGACCGCTCAGGGCCAGCGCGCGCTGGCGCAGGTGCAGCAAATTCTTGCTGCCAGCCAGCGGCTGGATGAACTGGCGGTGCGGCTGTCGCAGGGCGTTGAGCCGCGCCTCAGCCTGGCCATTTCCGACTTCTGGCAGGCCGATCACCATGAAAATCTGCTGACGCGCTTTGAGGCACGCTATCCGGATATCGAGTTTGAATGCATGATTGCGGAAGATGAGGATGTGCTGGATTTACTGCAGGCCGGGCGCGTACATCTTGGCGTGGTGCGCGCGCAGCCGCGTTTGCCGCCGGATCTGGCGGTGGCGCGACTGCAGGTTGAAGCGCAAATGGCGATTTTCCTGCATCAGGATCACCCGCTGGCAGCCCGTTCGCAGGTGAGCGAGGCACAGCTGGGCGAATTGCGTCAGCTGCGGCTCAATACCTGGGTGGAAACCCGCCAGCCGCTGCCGGCCGGCCGCACCTGGTCGGCACCAACCTATCTTTTATTGCTGGAGATGGCGGAGCAGGGGTTTGGCTGGAGCGTACTGCCGCGCTGGCTGGTGCAGCAGTTTGGTCATCAGGTCTTGCGCGAGCTGCCGGTGCCGGGCTGGCCGCAGCATATTGCGGTGGATGTTATCTGGTCGCGGCGCAATCCGCCGGGCCCGGCCGGGCGCTGGATGATCGACCAGCTGTGCGCGCAGCAGCCTGATTAATCGCGGCGCGCCACGTCAGCCAGCGTGGCATCCAGCAACCGTGCCAGATCCTGCGCGGCCAGTTCGATATCCAGCCCGCGCTTGCCGCCGGAAATAAAGATGGTCGGGAATTCGCTGGCCTGCTGATCGATCACCGTCGGCAGCCGCTTTTTCTGCCCCAGCGGACTGATGCCACCCACCAGATAGCCGGTGACGCGCTGCGCCAGTTGCGGATCGGCCATGTCGGCTTTCTTCGCCCCCAGCGCTTTGGCGACTTTTTTCAAATCCAGCTGTGAGGAGACCGGCGTCACCGCCACTGCCAGCGCTTTGCCATCACCGTTAAGCGCCACCAGCAGGGTTTTAAACACCTGGCGCGCATCCAGGTTGAGCTTGCGCACCGCCTCGTCACCGAAGTGGGTTTCATGGCTGTCATGCTCGTAGGGATGCAGGGTAAAAGCGACCTGTTGTTTTTCCAGCAGTTTTACGGCGGGTGTCATAATCAATCCTTGCTACGAAAATTCTTATCTCGGTTTGCGTGAAAGTACTGGCGAAAATCTGAACTTTGCGCGAAAATTGGCCGGCGCCAGTCACCCTGGCGATAACCAAAATCATAAACAAATTCCTCTTTGACGGGCCGATAGCAATATTGGCCTTCTTTTTTTATGCCTTCAGCAGCTGCGGCAAATTGTCTTCGCCGTAGAGATGCAGTGCACCGACCGCCACCACATAGCGCCCGCGCGGCAACGCCAGCAGCAGCTCGCGCCAGTGCTGATTACGGTTGCGCATCAGAGTATCGTTCAGTTCACTGCTGAACGTAGTCGGCAGCGCCACCGGCTGACTGGCGGGCGGCGCATCCAGCCACCAGCTGATCATGGTTTGCAGCAGTCGCGCGTTGGTGTGCCAGTGTTCCAGCGTATCCAGCAGCAGCGCCAGGCCATCCTGCGGTAGTGATTTCAGCAACGCGATCTGCGTTTCCGGCCCTTCCAGCTCAATAATGCGTTTTCCTGCCGCCTGCGCTGCCTGCAGCAGCTGATAGTCAATACCGTACTGCGGTCGCAGCCCCAGCCGCTGCGCCTGCTGCGCCTGCAGCATCAGCGCAATTTGCCAGAACGGCAGGCTATCAAACAGCGCGATGTTCAGTGACAGCTCATCGCACAGCGCCGTCAGCTGCTGCAGCGT
>NZ_SDFT01000013.1:0-37498 GCF_004916815.1 Pantoea sp. R102 | reverse complement strand
CTTCGTCTTCCAGCACCGCTTCCAGCACACCGTCAGCGGCGGCAGGCACTTCCAGTACCACTTTGTCAGTTTCGATCTCGACCAGCACTTCGTCGCGGGTCACAGAGTCGCCGGGTTTTTTATGCCAGGTGGCTACCGTGGCGTCCGCTACGGATTCAGGCAAATCGGGAACGAGAATTTCTACGCTACTCATTTTCTTTCCTTTTAATTAACCAAGGTTCAGCGCGTCATTGACCAGGTCTTGCTGCTGTTGTTGATGTACGGACATATAGCCCACGGCCGGTGAAGCAGAAGCCGGACGGCCTGCGTAACGCAGTGACGCACCAAATGGAACCACTTCGCGGAAATGATGCTGACTGCAATACCATGCGCCCTGGTTCAGTGGCTCTTCCTGACACCAGACGAAATCCTGAACATGGGCGTAATTCTTCAGCGCTTCCTGCACCGCTTTGTGCGGGAACGGATAGAGCTGTTCGATACGCACGATGGCGACATCGGTCTGCTCGTTCTTACGACGCTGCTCCAGCAGATCGTAATAAACTTTACCGGAGCACAGCACTACGCGTTTCACCTGCTGCGGATCGAGGTCGTCGATCTCACCAATCGCCGGCTGGAAGCTGCCGTTGGCCAGCTCATCAAGGCTGGATACTGCCAGCGGATGACGCAGCAGCGACTTCGGCGACATCACGATCAGCGGACGGCGCATACCGCGCAGCGCCTGACGACGCAGCATGTGGTAGACCTGCGCTGGCGTTGATGGCACGCAGACCTGCATGTTCTGCTCAGCACACAGCTGCAGATAGCGCTCAAGGCGCGCGGAGGAGTGCTCCGGCCCCTGCCCTTCGTAGCCGTGCGGCAGCAGCATCACCAGACCACACATGCGGCCCCATTTCTGCTCGCCGGAGCTGATGAACTGATCGATCACCACCTGAGCGCCGTTGGCGAAGTCACCGAACTGCGCTTCCCAGATGGTCAGCACGCGCGGCTCGGCGGTGGCGTAACCGTATTCGAACGCCAGTACCGCTTCTTCCGACAGCACCGAATCCCACACCTTGAACTGACCCTGACCGTTATGGATGTGGTGTAGCGGAGTGTAAGTCGAGCCGTTCTGCTGGTTGTGAATCACCGCGTGACGGTGGAAGAAGGTGCCGCGGCCGGAGTCTTCACCCGACAGGCGCACCGGAATGCCTTCATCGACCAGCGTGGCGTAAGCGAGGTTTTCCGCGCCGCCCCAGTCGAACAGCTTGTTGCCTTCCGCCATCTCTTTGCGATCGTTGTAAATTTTGGCAACGCGCGACTGCACTTCCACCGCTTCCGGAATGCTGCTGATGCGGCGCGCCAGCTCCTGCAGACGTTTCATGTCCACGGTTTCCGGGTAGCTCTCATCCCACTCGTGGTTGAGGTACGGAGACCAGGTGAACGAGTGCAGGCTCATCGGACGCCATTCCGGCACCACGCACTCGCCTTCATCCAGCGCATCGCGGTACAGGTTTACCAGCTCGGTGGCATCTTCCTGCGTGGCCACGCCTTCGCTTTCCAGCTGATCGGCGTAGATTTTGCGCGGCGTCGGATGCTTTTTGATTTTCTGATACATCAGCGGCTGGGTTGCGCTTGGCTCGTCGGCTTCGTTATGGCCGTGACGGCGGTAGCACACCAGATCGATGAACACATCGCGTTTGAAGGTGTTGCGATAATCCAGCGCCAGACGGGTAACAAACGCTACCGCCTCCGGATCGTCCGCGTTGACGTGGAAGATCGGTGCCAGCACCATTTTGCCGATGTCGGTGCAGTACGGGGTAGAACGCGCATCTTTCGGATTCGAGGTGGTGAAGCCCACCTGGTTATTAATCACGATGCGTACGGTGCCGCCCACTTCGTAACCGCGAGCCTGCGACATGTTCAGGGTTTCCTGCACCACGCCCTGGCCAATAACCGCGGCATCACCGTGAATGGTGATCGGCAGGACTTTGTTGCTGCCCGGCTCCGCCAGACGATCCAGACGCGCACGCACCGAGCCCATGACTACCGGGCTTACAATTTCCAGATGCGACGGGTTGAACGCCAGCGCCAGGTGTACCAGGCCGCCTTCGGTTTCCACGTCTGACGAGAAGCCCATGTGGTATTTCACGTCACCGGTACCGAGGTGCTCTTTGTGCTTGCCGGAGAACTCGTCGAACAGATCCTGCGGTTTTTTACCCAGCACGTTGATCAGCACGTTGAGACGACCGCGGTGCGCCATGCCCAGCACCACTTCACGCGTGCCGCTCTTGCCGGCGTGGCGAATCATTTCGCGCAGCATCGGTACCAGCGCATCACCGCCTTCCAGCGAGAAGCGTTTGGCACCCGGGAATTTCGCGCCGAGGTATTTTTCCAGGCCCTCTGCCGCCGTCAGCTCTTTCAGGAAACCTTTTTTCTCGTCCGCGCTGAATGACGCATGGCCCACCACCGATTCCAGACGCTGCTGAATCCAGCGCTTCTCTTCAGTGTTGTTGATGTGCATGTACTCTGCACCAATCGAACCACAGTAGGTCTGCTGCAGTGCGGCATAAAGATCGGCCAGCTTCATGGTCTCTTTGCCAATGGCGAAAGAGCCTACGTTAAAGCTTTCCTGAAAATCGGCGTCGGTCAGATCGTGGAAGGCCGGATCGAGATCCGCCACGCGCTCCTGCTTCCACAGGCCGAGCGGATCGAGGTTAGCGTGCTGATGGCCGCGGAAGCGGAACGCATTAATCAGCTGCAGCACTTTAACCTGTTTGGAATTAGCGGCCGGATCGGTGACTGTGGAGGTGTAGCGGGTGGCGTCTTTCGCCAGGCGGCGGAAGTATTCACGCGTCGTGGAGTGAAACTGCTCAGGTTTCACGCCGGTGCCCGGCAGCTGCTGGAACATCGAGCGCCACACTTCATCAACAGAGTCAGGATCGGTCAGGAAATCCTCATAGAGTTGCTCTATGTAGGACTGGTTCGCGCCGGCCAGCCAGGAGGAGTCCAGCCAGGGTTTCATCGCGCTGTTCTGCATTGTGATCCCTTAAGCATTAATCTGCTTTTTTGAGGTTTCATTTGTTGCCGCTTACGCGGCTTGCCGTAGTGAGTTCAGCGATACGAACCTGTGCGCAACCGGCGCCTGGCCCGTAAGGGAACCTTTATAAGCGTGGTCAGTACCGCGCTTATAGAGGCTTCCGTAAACGATCGGGAACCTGAGTTCCCGATCGTGACTTCCGTTTGTTACGCTCCGCGCTGCAGCAGCATCGACTTAATGTGGCCGATGGCGCGCGTTGGGTTTAAGCCTTTCGGGCACACGCTCACACAGTTCATGATGCTGTGACAGCGGAAAACACTGAAAGCATCATTCAGATTGTCGAGGCGCGCATCGGTTTCGGTGTCGCGGCTGTCAATCAGGAAGCGGTACGCCGCCAGCAGGCCGGCCGGACCGATGAACTTGTCCGGATTCCACCAGAACGATGGGCACGACGTGGAGCAGCAGGCACAGAGAATACACTCGTACAGGCCGTCCAGGTGCTCGCGCTGCGCAGGCGTTTGCAGATGCTCGCGCGCTGGCGGATTTTCCCCATTATTCAACAGGAAAGGCTTAATCTTCTCATACTGAGCATAGAATTGTCCCATGTCCACCACGAGGTCGCGGATTACCGGCAAACCGGGCAGCGGACGGATAACAATCTTCTTGCTGCCATTGCCCAGTGCGGAGACCGGCGTGATACACGCCAGGCCATTTTTACCGTTCATGTTGAGGCCATCGGAGCCGCACACGCCTTCACGGCAGGAGCGACGGAAGGCCAGCGTAGGATCCTTCTCTTTCAGACGGATCAGCGCGTCCAGCAGCATCATGTCGCGACCATCTTCCGCTTCGAGGGTGTAATCCTGCATGCGCGGTTTGTCATCGACTTCCGGGTTGTAACGATAGATAGAAAATTCGAGTCTCATGATGATCTCCGCAATTAGTAAGTACGCGCTTTCGGCGGGAAGGCCGCACGCAGTTTCGGTTGCATGTTCACCTCACGGCGCGTCATGCTTTCCGTTTGCGGAACATAGAGGCTGTGGCACAGCCAGTTGGCATCATCACGCTCCGGATAGTCGAAGCGGCTGTGAGCGCCACGGCTTTCGGTGCGGAAGTTAGCCGCTACCGCGGTGGCGTAAGCGGTTTCCATCAGGTTATCAAGCTCCAGGCATTCGATACGCTGGGTATTGAAGTCCGGTGAACGGTCATCGAGACGCGCGTTTTTCAGGCGCTCACGAATCTCTTTCAGCTCGGCCAGGCCTTCACGCATCGCATCCCCTTCGCGGAATACCGAGAAGTTGTTCTGCATGCAGCGCTGCAGCGCCTTGCGGATTTCAACCGGATCTTCACCGGTGGTGTTGTTTTCCCAGCGGTTGAAGCGGGCCATCGCCGCGTCGATTTCATCTTCGGTGGCGTCGCGCAGTTCGCCCTGCTCAGCGATGCACTCCATCAGGTGAACACCGGCCGCGCGGCCAAATACCACCAAGTCGAGCAGCGAGTTGCCGCCAAGACGGTTTGCGCCGTGTACCGATACGCAGGCAATTTCGCCTACCGCGAACAGGCCCGGAATCACTTCATCTTCGCCCTGCTCGTTAACGCGCAGCGCCTGACCGGTCACGCGGGTCGGCACGCCGCCCATCATGTAGTGGCAGGTCGGGATAACCGGAATCGGTTCTTTAATCGGGTCAACGTGAGCAAAGGTGCGCGACAGTTCGAGGATGCCCGGCAGACGGGATTCCAGCACTTCAGCGCCCAGATGGTCGAGTTTCAGTTTGATGTGTGGACCCCATGGGCCGTCGCAGCCGCGACCTTCACGAATTTCCACCATCATTGAACGCGCCACCACATCACGGCCCGCCAGGTCTTTAGCGTTTGGTGCGTAGCGCTCCATGAAACGTTCGCCATGCTTGTTCAGCAGATAGCCACCTTCACCACGGCAGCCTTCGGTCACCAGCACACCCGCCCCGGCGATGCCGGTTGGGTGGAACTGCCACATCTCCATATCCTGCATTGGCACGCCGGCACGCAGCGCCATGCCGACGCCGTCGCCGGTGTTGATGTGGGCGTTGGTGGTGGACTGATAGATACGGCCAGCACCGCCGGTCGCGAGGATAGTGGCTTTGGCTTTAAAGTAGACAGTTTCACCGGTTTCGATGCAGATGGCGGTACAGCCGACGATCGCGCCGTCAGCGTTTTTCACCAGATCCAGTGCATACCACTCGGAGAAGATGGTGGTTTTGTTTTTCAGGTTCTGCTGATACAGCGTATGCAGCAGGGCGTGGCCGGTGCGGTCGGCAGCAGCAGCGGTACGCGCCGCCTGCTCACCACCGAAGTTTTTCGACTGGCCACCAAACGGACGCTGATAAACGCGGCCGTCATCAAGACGGGAGATTGGCAGGCCCATGTGCTCCAGCTCCAGAATCGCTTCCGGACCGGTTTTACACATATATTCGATCGCGTCCTGGTCACCGATGTAATCGGAGCCTTTGACAGTATCGTACATGTGCCATTCCCAGTTATCTTCGTGGGAGTTACCCAGCGCCACGGTAATCCCGCCCTGCGCCGATACGGTGTGGGAACGGGTTGGGAACACTTTGGATAACAGAGCACAGCTCTGGCCCGACTGGGAGATTTGCAGCGCGGCGCGCATACCCGCACCACCTGCGCCGATCACCACGGCATCAAATTCTCTGACTGGCAAACTCATTTACACACCCCACACCACAACAGTTCCATAAATTGCATACGACAACAGCGCGACCACAATCACCAGTTGCAACACCAGACGCGTTGCCAGCGGTTTCACGTAGTCGGTCAGGACCTGCCACATGCCAATCCAGCCGTGGACCAGAATCGAGAACAGCGTCAGCAACGTGAACACTTTGGTAAAGGAGGAAGCGAAAAAGCCGCGCCAGACGTCATACGTCAGCGTGCCGGTCATCACGACAAAACCGAGGATGTAGAGAATGTAGAGCGTAATTAAGATTGCAGCAGCACGCAGTAACAGCCAGTCATGGATACCGTTGCGTCCTAATGCAGAAGCATTGCTTACCATACGAGGACTCCAGCCAGAATTGAGAGCACGACAGTGATAACAAAAACCGCTTGCGCGGTACGGGTTCCCACCTGCAGGGTTTCTGCCGTAAAACCGAAGTCGGCCAGCATGTGACGAATGCCGCTTGCTGCGTGATATGCCAGCGCGGTCAGAATGCCCCACATGATGAATTTGGCGAAGAAGCTATCCATGATGGATGCCGCTTGCTGGAAACCTTCCGGAGAAGAGAGGGAGAGACCCAGTAACCAGAGCAGAATTCCGAGAGCGACAAAGGTAATCACGCCGGAGACGCGGTGGAGAATGGACGATATTGCAGTAACGGGAAACCGGATCGTCGAGAGATCCAAGTTAACAGGTCTTTGTTTTTTCACGGTTTTGCCCACACAGCTCTTTTTTATTTTGCTTCCTCCGGTCCTGAGTTACAGAAGAGCACAGTGCGTGTTCGGACTGCAACCGCCACCAAAATAGCAACATCCAGTGTTAAATGAAGCGGGTAAAACGCTGGGTGGCTCCTGGTGTCAGGGTATTCCGGAGACCTGGCGGCAGTATAGGAGGATCACATTCTGATTACAATTCCCCTACAATCTCTTTGGTCACATTTAAGCTGAACAGTGATCCGCCTCACGTATTTCACAATTTATACATTTTTAATTATCTGATTTGACAATAGATCAACATTTCAGTTACAAACGAACGCACTAAAACCCTATGATGCATAAAAGTTATGGGGATACACTTTCCCCTAAGCTCAAGTTATGTAACATTGCCTTTACGAGCAACACAAACCGTCAGGTTATTGGTTACCAAGAAGTTATGTCGTGACAGGATCTTTAACATCCACGATGTGCAGCGCGTCATGCCCGGACACCACCGATTGGCTTTACACATTTCGCTCCGTAACCTTGCAGCATGAACGTTACCGCTGAGTGATGCTGTGAAGATTCTGTTTTAGCCTAAGTCGTACGGGTTGCAACAAGGCAGTAAGCGTGCAAATGATGGGCGTTTACGCAAGTAAATGACCGCACTGCGCGCGCGCAGCCAGTGTAGCGGCGGCCCGAAAATACGGCGGGTAAACGCAACATGATGACTGTTCTGGTGTCTAAGATCCTTACCTACTAAGGCGCTATGGAGACGAAAAATGACAGATAAAAAAGTGACGCTAACCCTACAAGATAACAACTCCGTGGAACTGGATGTGATGCAAGGCACGCTGGGACAGGATGTTGTTGATGTCCGCGCCCTTGGCTCAAAAGGCCTGTTCACCTTCGACCCCGGTTTTACCTCTACGGCGTCCTGCGAATCAAAAATTACCTTTATTGATGGTGATGAAGGGATTTTGTTACATCGCGGTTTCCCTATCGATCAGCTGGCTACCCACTCAAACTATCTGGAAGTGTGCTACATCCTGCTGAACGGCGAAGCCCCAACTCAGGCGCAGTACGACGAGTTCCGCACTACCGTAACCCGTCACACCATGATTCACGAGCAGATCACCCGCCTGTTCCACGGCTTCCGTCGTGATTCACACCCGATGGCAGTGATGTGCGGCGTGACCGGCGCGCTGGCCGCCTTCTATCACGATTCATTAGACGTGAATATTGAACGTCACCGTGAAATCGCCGCATTCCGCCTGCTGTCAAAAATGCCGACCATGGCCGCGATGTGTTACAAATACTCCATCGGCCAGCCGTTTGTGTATCCGCGTAACGACCTCTCCTATGCCGGTAACTTCCTGCATATGATGTTTGCTACGCCGTGTGAAGAGTACAAAGTGAACCCGGTGCTGGAACGCGCCATGGACCGTATCCTGATCCTGCACGCTGACCACGAACAGAACGCATCAACCTCTACCGTGCGTACCGCCGGTTCTTCCGGTGCCAACCCGTTTGCCTGTATCGCCGCCGGTATCGCCTCGCTGTGGGGACCTGCGCACGGTGGTGCCAACGAAGCCACGCTGCGTATGCTGGAAGAGATCAGCACCGTTGATCACATCCCGGAATTCGTGCGTCGCGCCAAAGATAAGAACGATTCGTTCCGTCTGATGGGCTTCGGTCACCGTGTGTATAAGAACTATGACCCGCGCGCGACCGTGATGCGTGAAACCTGTCATGAAGTGCTGAACGAGCTGGGCATGAAGGACGACCTGCTGGAAGTGGCGATGGAGCTGGAGCACATCGCGCTGAACGACCCGTACTTCATCGAGCGCAAACTCTATCCGAACGTCGATTTCTATTCCGGCATCATCCTGAAAGCGATGGGCATTCCGTCATCAATGTTTACCGTGATCTTCGCGATGGCGCGTACCGTTGGCTGGATTGCGCACTGGAAAGAGATGCACGACGAAGGCATGAAGATTGCCCGCCCACGTCAGCTCTACACCGGTTACACCGAGCGCGAATTCAGCTCGGCGCTGAAAAAATAACAATCAGGGCGGGTTATCCCGCCCTTTTCTTTTTTAGTACACGGCGAAAGTTTGGGGCGCATCGTGCCGAGCCCTGCCTGGCTGAGCCCCGTTTCAGGCGTCCTCGCGCCGCTGACGCGGTACCTTCACATCCCTCGTCAGTCTGACGGACCGCCGTCGACGGGACATCCTGTCCCGGCTCCGGCTTTCGCCCGCATCCATGCGGTCTCATCCTGACTTCCTCATGCTGTTCAGCGCTGCGAATTGCCTGTCCCGGGGCTCAGCCAGTCAGTGCATTAGCTCTGGTGCAGTTTGCCGGGAGACGATGCGGGGATGGTCTGTCCCGCGCCTTTTCTAATGATGACCAAAACTCAATGCTGACAGCCCGGACACCAGTAAAACGGTCGTGATGACAGTACGCCCTTCTCAATGACGGTGCCGCAGCGCCGGCACTTTTTGCCCTGACGGTGAAACACCTCGAAACGAAACGCGGCCTCTTCGTGATACTTCTTCATGCTGCCACGCATCTGATAGGACAAACGTGGCACCGCCAGCATGGCGTAGCTCAGGGCATCCAGCTGCTGGTCGTTCAAATCCTGTGCACGATGCTGCGCCAGCAAACCGGCGTGCCACAAAATCTCGACGCGCAGATAGTTGCCGAGCCCGGCGAGAAATGCCTGATCCAGCAGCAAACCGCTGAACTGACGCCGACGAAAGCGCGGCGACAGCAGCCGCTCGCGCACCTCTTCCACCGTCAGCGTAGCGTCCAGCACGTCAGGTCCGACGCGTTGTAAAAACGGATGCGCGCCGAGCGTATCTGCGTTCAGTAGCTCAATATCCGAAGCGCTATAGAGCAAAATTGCCCGGTCGGCATTACCCAGCCGCACGCGCAGCTGGCGCGAAGTATTGGGCTCAGTTCCGCTCGGCACCACACGCCACACGCCGTACAGCTGATTATGGCTGTACAGCGTCAGTCCGTTAGAGAAGTGCGTCAGCAGTGCCTTGCCGCGCGTTTCAAAGGCGTCGATGGTTTCCCCCATCAGCGCCGGTTCGTAGGTCTTCAGCGCCGGAAAAGCAAACCACACCTCTGTCAGAGGCTTGCCCACCATTGCCGCTGCAAGTTGATCCGCCGCGCGGCGGATCTCCGGTCCCTCTGGCATAACCGCTCCTGATTAATGGGTTGCGCCGCCCACTTCGCGAATGTCTTTCTCTGTGCTGAGAATCACCTGCAGCGACGTTTCCAGCGCCTGAATCACACTGGCGGTCGACATACTCGGTGCACCAGGATGCTGCGCCGCCTGCTGCGGCATATACGGGATATGCACGAAACCGCCGCGTGCTGCGCTGCCTGTGGTCTGCAGCCAGTGCAGCAGGTGATACATGACGTTATTGCAGGTAAATGTCCCGGCGGTTTGCGACACCGAAGCCGGAATCCCCACTTCGCGCAGTGCCGCGACCATCGCTTTGATCGGCAGCGTGGAAAAATAGGCCGCCGGTCCCCCGGTGACAATCGGCTGATCGACCGGCTGCTGCTGGTCGTTATCCGGAATGCGCGCATCGTTCACATTAATCGCCACGCGCTCTACGCTGATATCGCTGCGCCCGCCAGCCTGGCCGACGCACAGCACGCGGTGCGGCTGCAACTCTTCCAGCGCAGCGGTCAGCACCTGGCCGCAGCGGGCGAATACCACCGGCAGCTGGCGCACCACAATCCGCGCGCCGCCGAACTCCCGACCATCAAAGCTGCGCACCGCTTCCCACGACGGATTAATGCGCTCGCCGCCAAACGGCTCGAACGCCGTCATTAACACCGTTTTCATCGCAACCTCACAGGAACATCAGGAAATAAAGCAGGAAAATATTTACTACTAACAGTAGCACACCGGTTGGCACCTGAGCCTTGATCACCGCGTTACGATCCGGCAGCTCCAGTAAACGTGCCGGAACAATATTGAAGTTGGCAGCCATCGGTGTCATCAGCGTACCGCAGTAGCCGCAGAACATGCCGATCGCTGCCATCACCGCCGGATTGCCGCCGTGCTGCAGCACCAGAATCGGAATACCGATGCCGGCGGTGACAATCGGGAACGCCGCAAACGCATTGCCCATCACCATGGTCAGCAGCGCCATGCCCAGTGCATACACCGCGACCGCAATCAGCCGGTTATCCACCGCCAGATAGTGTTCAGTCAGATGCGAAATCGCCGTGCCGACGCCGGCGCTGGTAAACAGCAGGCCGAGCGTGGCGAGAATCTGTGGCAAAATAAACGCCCAGCCAACCGCATCCAGCAAACGCCGCGTCTCCTGCATCGACTGCAGCGGCTTCTCATGGGTAAACTTCAGCGCAATCAGCCAGCCCAGCACGCAGCCAATCATCATCGAAAACAGCGTGACCAGCGTCGAATGATTGCCCGGGCCAAACACCCTCTCCTGCAGACCGGGAATATGATTGAACGCCAGCACGCCAATCACCGTCACCAGCGGGATCGCCAGCGCCGGCAGAAACAGCTTATTGCCCAGACGCTGCGCGCTCTGCTGCTTCTGTTCATCGCTGCGCTGATGATAGCGACCGAGGCGCACGCCGCCGAACCCGGCAACCAGCGCCATGATCACCACCGCCGCGCCCACGGCAATATGCAACCAGCGACGTCCCAGCTCCGCATCACCGGCCCACTGCCCCATCAGTTGATAAGCACCGTCGCCAATCAGGAAAATCAGACCGTACAGCGCCCAGAATAAACCGGTGGTAAAACGGCGCGGGTTGGCGCTATCGCGCCATGACAGCAGCGCGACAATCAGCAGGATCGCCCCGGCCAGCCACATCAGATACTGTTGCTGAAACATCACTCACCTCCTTTTGCGCGCAGCGCCTGCTGGTTGAGCGCGCCCAGCTCACGCGACAGCTGACGGTCGAGCCGCACCAGTCGCGATGCATGAATCAGGAACGCACACAGCGCGGTCGGAATGCCCCACAGCGCGATGTGCAACGGCTCGGTGCTGATGCCCGCCGACTCCTGCATAAAGTTGTGCATAAAAATGATCGCGCCGAAGGCCACGAAAATATCTTCACCGAAGAACAGCCCGACGTTATCGGTGGCCGCCGACATGGCGCGCAGCCGCTGACGAATCTCCGGTGATACGCTGCCGTAACGGTTTTCAGTGGCACCTTCGGCCATCGGCGCCAGCAGCGGACGCACCATCTGCGGATGCCCGCCCAGGCTGGTCAGCCCCAGCGCCGCAGTCAGCTCACGCACGAACAGATAGACGATCAGTAAACGGCCGGCGGTGGCGGTTTTGATCCGGGCGATCCACGTCTGCGCACGCTCTTTCAAACCGTGGCGCTCCAGCAATCCGATGACCGCCAGCGGTAACAGCAGGATCAGCGGCAGATTACGGGTATTGAGAAAGCCGGAACCGAGCTTCTCCAGAATATCGCCGAGCGGCATATGCGCCGCCAGCCCGGTGACAAAACCGGCAACAATCACCACCAGCACCGGGTTGAAGCGCAGCACAAAGCCAAGCACAATCGCGGCAATGCCAAGTAACGGCCAGAGATTGACCACGTTATCCATGTTTTCCCCTCGTCAGAAATAAAAAGCCCGGCAACAGGCCGGGCTAACAGTCAATGATCAGGCGCTGGTGACAGCAATCTGATTTGTCGCAAAAGCGGCGCGCAGCGTGCGGGCGAATTCCAGCGCATGGGCGCCATCGCCGTGCAGACAGACCGTCTGCGCATTCACCGCCACCCATTCGCCGCTGACACTGCGCACCTGACGCTGCTGCACCATGGTGAGCGTCTGCGCCAGCGCCTGCTCAGCCTCTTCGATTAACGCCCCCGGCTGGCTGCGCGGCACCAGCGCGCCACTGGCCAGATAGCCGCGGTCAGCAAACACTTCTTCGCGCGTACGCAAACCATAATGCGCGGCGGCGGCAATTGAGGCGCTGCCCGCCAGGCCAACCAGAATCAGCGCCGGATCGACGGCTTTCACCGCGCGCGCAATCGCATCTGCCAGCACTGCATCTGACGCCGCCTGGTTATACAGCATGCCGTGCGGCTTCACGTGCACCAGCTTCGCCCCTTCACTTTCGGCAAGGCTTTTCAGGGCACCAATCTGGTAAATTACCTGCGCGTAAACGGTTTCCGGCGGCAGCTGCATGGCGGTCCGGCCAAAATTTTCCCGGTCGGGAAAGCTCGGATGCGCACCAATCGCCACGCCATTGGCGCTGGCCCAGCGCACCGACTGCAGCATGGTTTCGGCATCGCCGGCATGGAAACCGCAGGCGATGTTGGCCGAGCTCACCAGCTCCAGCAGGGCCCGATCGCTGGCACTGCCTTCACCGAGGTCGGCGTTAAGATCGATCTTCATGAGCAAGCCCCCAGGCTATCTGATCAAGCGAACGTTGCTGCTGCTGTTTGGCCAGCAGCGCCTCCTCCAGCGTGCAGCGGATGAAGTGAATCGGTTCTCCCAGACGAATCTGCGCCAGCTGATAGAGATCGGCTTCGATGACGCAGGCAATACGCGGATAGCCGCCGGTGGTTTGCGCATCGGCCATCAGCACAATCGGCTGACCGTTCGGCGGCACCTGCACCACACCCGGCACCAGGCCGTGCGACAGCAGTTCACGTGCGACACTGCGCTGCAGTGGACTGCCCTGCAGCCGGTAGCCCATGCGGTTACTTTGCGGGCTGAGCTGCCACGGGTTACGCCAGAATGCGTCCTGCGCGTCGTGGGTAAATTCGTTGTATTCCGGCCCCGGCAGCGCGCGGATGCGGTTGCCCCACAGCAGCTGCCGGACGCCAGCCTGATGGCTGAAGCGGCGCGTCGGCTTGCCCAGCGGCAGCTGATCGCCATCCTGCAGTTTACGCCCCTGCCAGCCGCCAAAGGCCGCTTTGAGATCGGTGCTGTGTGAGCCCAGCATCGCATCGATGGCGAAACCGCCGTTCACCGCCAGATAGCTGCGCATACCGCGCGTGGGCATGGACAGACTCAGCACCTGGCCTTTTTTCACCGGCAGACGCCAGCCGGTCCACACCGGCTGGCCATCCAGTTCGGCGCTGCAGCTGGCACCGGTCAGCGCAAACCAGCCGTCGCGACGAAACTCCGCTTTGAACTGACCGAGCACAATTTCCAGCACCGCGCTGTTTTCCGCATTGCCGACCAGCATATTGGCCGTGCGCATTGAAGGCTCATCCAGTGCGCCGCTCAGGCTGATGCCGTATTGCCGCCAGCCGTGGCGGCCGCGATCCTGCACCGAGGTCATTAATCCGGCACGCAAAATGTTTAACATACGCCCTCCCGTTGTGGCACGAAGCGGACGCTGTCGCCGGGACGCAACAGCGTCGGCGGCTGCTGTTGTGGATCGAACAGGTTGAGCGGCGTGTGGCCAATCAGCTGCCAGCCACCGGGCGCGGCCAGCGGATAGATGCCGGTCTGGCTGCCGCCAATGCCCACCGAACCGCCAGGCACCACCAGCCGGGGCTCGGCGCGACGCGGCGTGTGCAGCCGCTCATCAAGCCCACCGAGATAAGGGAAACCCGGCTGAAAGCCAATGAAATAGACCACGTAATCCGCGCTGCTGTGCAGCTCCACCACCTGTTGCGAGGTCAGCTCCGCCGCACGGGCGACCTCCGCCAGATCCGGTCCGCCCGCGCCGCCATACACCACTGGAATTTCCACCTGACGCGGCTCGGCCAGCAGCACCTCGCTCTCTTCCCACCAGCACTGCAAACGCTCGATGGCATCCAGCGCTTTCAGCTGCGGATCGCGCAGCAGCAGCGTCAGGTTATTCATGCCCGGAATCACTTCCGCGATCTGCTCATTCTGCTGCAGCCGCTGGCACAATCCCCAGATGCGCTGCTGGCTGACGAGCGAAACCGGCGGTTCCAGCTCCAGTACCACAGCCCGCTCACCCAGCAGATAACAACGTGCTCGTTGCAAAACCCACCTCCCGGTCATTAATAAAACGCGCCGTGACCGCAGTGACGGCGCGCCTGAGGGCATTCGCTTATGCGAAAAGTCAATAAGTTATGCGAAAGTGAAGGAGATGTGTCAACTGATTTGCGCCCGGCACGTGTTTTCCGGGCGCATAAGCGAGGCGGTCAGGCGGGATTGTCGATATCGATAAAAGTCACATCCAGACCATGCTGGCTGGCGAGCCACTCACCGAGCGCTTTAATGCCGCCGCGTTCGGTGGCGTGATGGCCGGCAGCAAAGAAATGCAGCCCCTGTTCACGGGCGCTGTGGATGGTCTGCTCAGAAACTTCACCGCTGATAAAGGCGTCAACGCCAAAGGCGGCGGCCGCATCGATAAAGCCCTGGCCGCCACCGCTGCACCATGCCACCCGGCGAATCAGCGCCGGAGCATTATCACCGCAGTGCAGCGGCTGGCGTCCAAGGCGCGCCGCGATCTTTTCCGCCAGCGCCGGACCGCTTAGCGGCTCAGCCAGCTCGCCCCAGGGCACCAGCGGCTGAATTTCACCTTTGACGTCGATATCAAACAGCGTGGCCAGCTGGGCGTTGTTGCCCAACTGTGGGTGAGCATCGAGCGGCAGGTGCCAGCCGTACAGGTTGATGTCATTGGCCAGCAGCGTGCGCAGACGCTGGCGCTTCATGCCTTTGATCACCGGCGCTTCGCTCTTCCAGAAGTAGCCATGATGCACCAGTATCGCATCGGCCTGGCGTTTTACCGCCTCATCCAGCAGCGCCTGACAAGCCGTCACCCCGGTAATTACGCGGCGCACCTGCTCACGCCCCTCAACCTGCAAACCGTTGGGCGCATAGTCGCTGAAGGCACTGGTGTTGAGTTGCTGATTGACGATCTGTTCTAACTCGAAATTGTTCATAACGGCTCCGTGACCGCCTCAGGCTGCGCTGCGCGCGCGCTCGAAGGCGTCTAGTGTCTTTTTACGTGCCGCCTTATGTTCCACGATTGGCACCGGATAATCGAGTTTCTTGTTATTTTTCTCCGCCCAGGCGTGCGGCTGATGGATGGCGCTGTCCGGCACGTCTTGCAGCTCCGGCAGCCACCGGCGGATAAACTCGCCCTGCTTATCAAAGCGCTCGCCCTGGGTCGTCGGGTTGAAGATGCGGAAGTAAGGCGCGGCGTCGGTGCCGGTCGACGCGGCCCACTGCCAGCCACCGTTATTGGCCGCCAGATCGCCGTCAATCAGCTGCTGCATGAAATAGCGTTCACCCTCGCGCCAGTCAATCAGCAGATCTTTCACCAGAAAGCTGGCGGTGATCATGCGTAACCGGTTGTGCATCCAGCCCAGCGTATTGAGCTGGCGCATCGCTGCGTCAACAATCGGATAACCGGTTTTGCCCTGCTGCCAGGCGGTAAGGTGTTGCTCATTCTGTTGCCAGCTGACGTTGCGCGTCCAGTCGACAAACGGCTGATGCTTACACAGCGCCGGAAAGGCCACCATCAGGTGACGATAAAATTCGCGCCAGACCAGTTCATTCAGCCACACCAGCGCGCTGCCGTTGTTCAGCGCCTGCGGATGCTCCTTCAGAATGCGATGCAAACACTGACGCGGCGACAGTACACCAATCGCCAGATACGGCGACAGGCGGCTGGTGCCGTCAATCGCCGGTATGTCGCGCTGCTGGTCATATTTTTCCACCCGCTGCTGGGCAAACTGGCGCAGCTGCTTCAGCGCCGCCTCTTCTCCGGCGGGGAACCAGGTTTCGTCGAATTCTTCCACAGGATAATCGAATGCCGCTATTTTTTTACCGGCGGCCACGGGTGCCCCGGCGCGCGCTTTTGGTGCGTGATGGCACTCTGGCAGCCCCTGTTGCAGACGCCGGATAAACGCTTTGCTGAACGGCGTGAACACTTTGAACATGCTGTTGCTGCCGGTCTGTACGCTGCCCGGCGGTAACAGCAGGCTGTCATCGAACCCCTGGCACACCACGCCCTGCTGATCGAGCTGCTTCTCAACCGCAGCATCGCGCTGGCGCTCATTGATTTCATACTGATAGTTGTAAAACAGCGCATCCACCTTGTGCTGCTGGCAGAAGGTCGCCAGATAGTCGACCGACGCGGCGAAGTCATCGCACTGATGAAAGTGCAGCTTGATACCGCGTTCTGCCATCGACTGCTGCAGCAGGCACAGGTTTTGATGGATAAAAGCTGCCTGTTTGGGGGCCATGCTGTGTTGCTGCCACTGGCCGGGCGTGGCGATGAAAAGCGCCAGCACCTCGGCCTGACTGTCGCGGCAGGCCGCGGCCAGTGCGCTGTTATCATTCATGCGCAAATCGTTACGCAGCCAGACTAAGTGAGTGCTCATAACGCTCCGTGTTTACTGGCCGTAGCGCAGACGCAGCGCTTCCGGGTAGGGATCGAAATAACGCTGCTGCGCCAGCCACGGGTGCGGGAACTCTGCCATGTAATGTTTCAGCATGGTGATGGGGGCCAGCAACGGCTGCACACCGCGACGGTAGCGGTCAATCAGCTGCGCCAGCTCCTGACGCTGCGGTGAACTCAGCTTCGGCCGGAAATAGCCCTGTACATGCATCAGCACATTGGTGTGATTACGACGCGACGCCTGGTGCGACATCAGGTGCATCAGACGGTTACGGTATTCAAAGGCGTACGCATCCAGTGACTCCCACTGTTCCATTGCCGCGACAAACCGCCCCATCTCGCGGTACTCATCCTGCGCATGCGACAGCAGCAGCAGTTTGTAGCGACTGTGGAAGGCAATCAGCTTGTGGCGCGTCAGCCCGCTGCGCCACATTTCGTTGAACTCATGCAGCGCATAGACGCGCCCCATAAAGTTTTCGCGGATCGCATCATCGTGCAGGCGTCCATCCTCTTCCAGCGGCAGCCACGGTAGCTCTTTCTGCAGGAACGAGGTGAACACGCCGGTGCCGGCTTTGCGATTGTTGTTAGTGTCAGGCTCGTAGACGCGCACGCGCTCCAGTCCGCAGCTCGGCGATTTGGCACACAGGATGTAGCCGCACAGATGGTGCAGCGATTTAACGCGCTCCGCAGACCAGCGGGCCATGTCGTCGGTCAGCTCTTCCCCGCCGTCTTTACTGAAACACAGGTGGATCTGATCGTCGCTCTGTTTGACCAGCCGCAGCGCCGGGCGCGGCGTCGGCAGACCGATGGCCATTTCCGGACAGACAGGTTCGAAGCGCACAAATGGCGCGAGCTCGTCAGTTGCAAAGGCAAAACGCTTGTGGCCGCCATCGAATCGGACGCTATCCCCGAGCAGGCAGGCACTGATACCTACAGGAATTTTCTCGCTCATACTTGTACAACCTCCAAAATCTTGTAGAGGTTTAAGTGTAGCTGAAATGCCGCGAGATAACAGCGGGACAATGCGTTTGTCGCACCACTTTAAGATAAAAAAACCCGGTGCCTCGAGCGAGGTCACCGGGTTATCACCGCGAAGCCGGGGGTTACCAGTAGATACCGCCTGCCGCTTCCG
Organism: Pantoea sp. R102; assembly: GCF_004916815.1. Lineage (NCBI taxonomy): Bacteria > Pseudomonadati > Pseudomonadota > Gammaproteobacteria > Enterobacterales > Erwiniaceae > Pantoea > Pantoea sp. R102. The sequence continues at coordinate 19,590 of NZ_SDFT01000013.1, read as the reverse complement.
ATTGCGCCAGCCAGACCGGTTTGGTGCTGGTTTTGCACCACATGCGGTGCAGATAACTGTAGAAGCGCGCGCGATCCTGGCGGAACAGCATCACTGGCAGCGCCAGTACGCCAATCAATACCACCAGCACACGGCGCAGCACAATTTTGGCGAGTGGATATGCCTGATACATCAATGCCTCCTCGTGGTAAATTTTGCTATGAAATGTGATCTGCCTCAGATATTACGCCTGATTGTGTAATTTTACTACTCATCCGACCACTATTTTGATCTTTTTTCAGTCATTTCCTGGCCGGGATGAAAGGAAGTTACATTTTTGTAAAATTTCGGATCACGGCGAGTTACTGAGATCGTGACGGACGCCGTCGCGGTTTATTGTTAAAGTAATGCGTTAACCTTATTTGCCGCAGGAGTCAGCGTGACGACCATCTTGATTGTCGAAGATGAAAAGGAGATTCGCCGTTTCGTGCGCCTGGCGCTGGAGAGCGAAGGCCTGAAGATTGTGGAAGCGGAGCAGCTGCAGCGCGGCCTGATTGAAGCGGCTACGCGCAAACCGGATTTGGTGATTCTCGATCTCGGTTTACCGGACGGCGATGGCAATGCCTTCATCCGCGAAGTGCGGCAGTGGAGCAGCATGCCGGTGATTGTGCTGTCGGCGCGCAGCGATGAGCAGGATAAAATTGAGGCGCTGGATGCCGGCGCTGACGACTATCTCACCAAGCCGTTTGGTATAGGCGAACTGCTAGCGCGCGTGCGCGTGGCGCTGCGTCGTCATCAGCGCAGCCAGCCGGAGCCGCTGGTGCAGTTTGGCGAAGTGAGCGTTGATCTCGCCGCGCGGCGCGTGCTGCGCAGCGGCGAAGAGGTGCATCTGACGCCGACCGAATTTCGCCTGCTCAGCCTGCTGCTGAATAACGCTGGCAAAGTACTGACCCAGCGCCAGTTGCTTAACCAGGTGTGGGGACCCAACGCCGTGGAACACAGCCATTATCTGCGCATCTATATGGGACACTTGCGGCAAAAGCTGGAAGCCAACCCCACCCAGCCGACGCACCTGCTGACAGAAACCGGCATCGGCTATCGCTTCATGCCATAAAAAAAGGCCGCAAACACGGCCTTCTTCATGCAGGATGCCCTGTCAGGCGTTTTTCAGCACTTCGCTGACAATTTCTACCGCTTCTTTCTCGATCTGCTGGCGATGCTCAGCGCCGAGGAAGCTTTCACAATAGATTTTGTAGGCGTCTTCCGTGCCGGACGGACGTGCCGCGAACCAGCCGTTTTCAGTCATCACTTTCAGACCACCAATCGAGGCACCGTTGCCCGGTGCCGCGGTCAGACGTGCGGTGATCGGGTCGCCTGCCAGCGTATCGGCGCTGACCATTTCAGGTGACAGCTTCGACAGTGCCGCTTTCTGCGCGGAAGTGGCAGGTGCCTGCAGACGGTTGTAGCTTGGCGCACCAAAACGCGCGGCCAGCTCATCATAGTGCTGCTGCGGGTTCTTACCGGTAACCGCAGTGATTTCCGCCGCCAGCAGACACAGGATGATGCCGTCTTTGTCTGTTGACCAGGCGGAGCCGTCGAAACGCAGGAACGAGGCGCCGGCGCTCTCTTCGCCGCCAAAGCCAAAGCTGCCATCGAACAGACCATCCACGAACCATTTGAAGCCGACCGGGACTTCCACCAGCTTGCGACCAATGTCGTTCACCACGCGGTCAATCATCGCGCTGGAGACCAGCGTTTTACCGACGGCTACCTCTTTGCCCCACTGCGGACGATGCTGGAACAGGTAGTTGATCGCTACCGCCAGATAGTGGTTCGGGTTCATCAGACCGGCGGGCGTGACGATACCGTGACGGTCGTAATCCGGATCGTTGCCGAAGGCCAGATCGAACTTATCTTTATACGCCAGCAGACCGGCCATCGCGCACTCGGACGAACAGTCCATGCGCACCACGCCATCTTTATCCAGATGCATGAAGCGGAAGGTCTGATCGATAGCATCATTGACGATGGTCAGATCCAGCTGGTAGTGCTCAGCAATGCGCTGCCAGTAGGCCATGCCGGAACCGCCGAGCGGATCGACACCGATTTTCAGGCCGGCTTTCTGGATTGCCGGGAAATCAATCACCTGCGCCAGACCTTCAACGTATGGCTGGATCAGATCCTGCTCAACGATGTGGCCACTGGCCCACGCCTGATCCAGCGCCAGACGCTTAACCTCTTTCAGCTCACCTTTGATCAGCTGATTCGCGCGATCTTCCACCACTTTGGTGACGTTGGTGTCAGCCGGTCCACCGTTCGGCGGATTGTACTTGATGCCACCGTCTTCCGGCGGGTTGTGCGACGGGGTAATGACGATGCCGTCCGCCTGCGCGCCGCCGCGCTTGTTATGCTCCAGAATGGCGTTGGAGATCGCCGGCGTCGGCGTATAGCCGTTGTCCTGCTGCACAATCACATCAACGCCGTTAGCGGCCAGCACTTCCAGCACTGACAGGATCGCCGGCTCAGACAGCGCATGGGTGTCTTTACCTACGTAGCACGGGCCGGTGATGCCGTTCTTTTTACGCTCTTCAGCGATCGCCTGCGCAATCGCCAGAATGTGTACTTCGTTGAAGCTATGACGTCCCGCGCTGCCGCGGTGGCCGGAGGTGCCAAATTTCACCGCATGGTCCGGGTTCGCCGCATCCGGCTTCAGGACATAGTACTGCGAGGTTAATTGTGCAACGTTAATCAAATCGCTCTGCTGGGCAGGTTGCCCGGCACGGGGGTGATTGGCCATTGGCGCTTCTCCCTGACGCTTCGGTTTAAATGGTGCCGCAAACTTTCTCTGCCAGTTCCTGCGGGAACTGCATGGCAAGCATGATGTGTTCCACCATGCTGCATTTACGACCTGTATTGGTATTGGTGATCACCCAGTACGGCGTGCCGGGTACGTGCTTCGGCTTAGTATGGGTGCCATTTTGCAACAACGTGTGCTCATCGCCCGCAAAGTAAACGCGGGTGCGGCCCTGCAGCGAAGCAGTAGCATCAGCAAACGCCGCCGGATCAAGACGATAGAGCGTTGACAGGATCAGCATAAAGCGATTAACCGCCTTCTTCTGCTCCGCATACTCGTCAGACAGCAGCAGCTCACGCACGGCGCGCACGCGATCCTGAGGACGCGCTTCGCTGCGTACAGCTGGCGCTTCTTTTACCGCAGCACTGGTCGCTGACGCAGCAGGTGCGCTCTGGCCGGCGGTGAATTTCAGCATGCGGCGCAAAATGTCCGACGCGCTTTCACCAATGTGCTGGGTGTGGCTGGCAATATAACGGTAGAGTTCTTCGTCAACTTCAATCGTTTTCATCTTTTTCCGTACGATTCTGGCAAATGGCAGAACCACGCTATTCTGCAACGGCCTTAGCAAAATCCGGTCGTGCAAAATGTGAGCGGGCTCTAACATAAGGATTATAAAGTTAAATCCGCGACAGCCGGTAGCGCTGGCATCGTTTCCGGGCAAAAGTCGGAATATGCCCTAATGCCTGACCGCCTGGCGCCGGGACAGGTGAATCCATGATACCCTAAGCCCAGGTCTCAACCGAAAGAACTTTAGCCATGATTTTGAACGCCCGTCTGCAAACTGAACAATCTGCCCCTGATGCCCAGCCCATTCTGTTAATTCATGGCCTGTTTGGTAGCCTGGATAACCTTGGCGTACTGGCGCGCGGCGTGCGCGATGCACGGCCCACGCTGCAGGTGGATGTCCGTAACCACGGCCTGTCACCGCGCAGCGAAGAGATGCACTACGCTGCGCTGGCGCAGGATATGGTTGACACGCTGGATGCGCACCACATCGAACGGGTCGATGTTATCGGCCACTCAATGGGCGGCAAAATTGCCATGGCGCTGAGCGCCGTTGCGCCCGAACGGATTGGCAAAATGGTGCTGATTGATATCGCGCCGGTGGATTACCAGACGCGACGCCACGATGAGATCTTCGCGGCAATCCGCGCGGTCAGTGCAGCTGGCGTCACGCGCCGCAGCGCTGCAGCCGACGTGATGCGTGAACACGTGCGCGAAGAAGGCGTGATTCAGTTCATTCTGAAATCTTTCCATGAAGGCGAATGGCGCTTTAACGTGCCGGTGTTGTGGGAAAATTATCCGGTGCTCTCCGGCTGGCAGGAGGTGCCCGCGTGGCCTCATCCGGCGCTGTTTATTCGCGGCGGTGATTCACCCTATCTGGACAATCAGCACCGTGATGCGCTGCTGCGCCAGTTCCCGCAGGCGCAGGCGTACATTATCAGCGGTGCCGGCCACTGGGTGCATGCCGAAAAACCCGATGCCGTGCTGCGCGCGGTGCGCCGCTTTTTTAACCTGTAAAAGCAAAAGCTTGCCACAGGCGGTTTAGGGTTGGCGTCGCGCCGGGCGCTGGAGTATGATGTCGCGCTAAAAATTTGCCGCGGATGCTTTTTTCGCCGCGGTCGGGCCGATAAATGTTTAAATCGCGCAGCGCCTTTCCGCCGTTCGCGCCCACGCAGTTTCACAAACCATGGCAAAAGAACAGACAGATCGTACCACGCTCGATCTCTTCGCAGACGAGCGGCGTCCCGGTCGCCCTAAAACCAGTCCGCTGTCGCGCGATGAGCAGCTGCGCATTAATAAGCGCAACCAGCTGAAGCGCGACCGGGTGCGCGGCCTGCGCCGCGTTGAGCTGAAAATGTCCAGCGAAGCGGTCGACGCTCTTAATACGCTGGCCGAGCAGCAGAACATCAGCCGCAGTGAACTGATTGAACAAATGCTGCTGGCGCAGCTCAAACTGGCGTAACGTGCGCAGACCGCACGCTGGAACACAAACTCAGCGCTTTACACATTCCGCGCTTTTCGCCGGTCTGCTATCATTCGCATAACTGTGTCGTCTTCTGACTTACTTTCACAATCAGGATTTAAGAGGTTACTCACTCCATGGCAATCGTAGGCATTTTCTTCGGCAGCGATACCGGCAACACTGAAAACATTGCAAAAATGATCCAGAAACAACTGGGTAAAGATGTCGCCGAAGTGCATGACATTGCTAAGAGCACCAAAGAAGATCTCGAAGCATTCGATATTCTGCTGCTGGGTATTCCGACCTGGTACTACGGTGAAGCCCAGTGCGACTGGGATGACTTCTTCCCGACGCTGGAAGAGATTGATTTCAACGGTAAGCTGGTAGCGCTGTTTGGCTGCGGCGATCAGGAAGATTATGCCGAGTACTTCTGTGACGCGATGGGCACCATTCGCGACATCATTGAGCCAAACGGCGCAGTGATTGTGGGCCACTGGCCAACCGAAGGTTACCACTTCGAAGCCTCTAAAGGTCTGGCAGACGACAAACACTTCCTCGGCCTCGCCATCGATGAAGATCGTCAGCCTGAACTGACTAACGAGCGCGTCGACAAATGGGTTAAGCAGATCTTTGACGAGCTGCAGCTGCAGGCGATCATCGAAGCCTGATGCTTTCCTGTCCGATGTGGGCGCTGGCTCACATCGGGCAATGGAATTACCTATAAAAATAATAGCTACGGTTTTTTAACTTTTTCCCTCAATTCTGTAGAATACCCGCAACGGTCATCTGCTTATTCCTTGGGCATCAGACTGAGACTGCGCGAAAAGGAACATCGTTCTGCACGATCCCGCTGAGGTTCACGACATTTCTCCTTACAGCATCCGGGGAATTGTCCGCCGCAGCCGGTTTTCATTTCGCAGGCTGAGCTCTATAATGAGACGCAAATGAGAATGCGCGTTGACCACACATTCAAGGCCTTTGCGCCGTAAGTGACTAGCAAAGTAACAGGACAATATCCGCATGACTGACAACAACTCCGCATTGAAAAAGGCTGGCCTGAAAGTCACGCTGCCCAGACTGAAGATTCTGGAAGTGCTTCAGGGACCCGGACCCGAGTCCCATCATGTCAGTGCGGAAGATTTGTACAAACGCCTGATCGACATGGGCGAAGAGATTGGTCTGGCGACGGTATACCGTGTTCTGAACCAGTTTGACGACGCCGGCATCGTGACGCGTCATAACTTCGAAGGCGGGAAATCCGTATTCGAACTGACCCAGCAGCATCACCACGATCACCTGATTTGCCTCGACTGCGGCAAAGTGATCGAGTTTAGCGATGAATCTATCGAAACGCGTCAGCGTGAGATTGCAACACGCCACGGTATCAAACTCAGCAACCACAGCCTGTATCTGTACGGCCACTGTGCGCTGGGAGACTGCCGCGAAGACGAGACGCTCCACGATCAGTAATTGAATATGCTATGCAGTATAAAAAAACCGGTGCAAGGCACCGGTTTTTTTATGGCTGCGTTCAGGCGACCAGCGTTTCCTGCAAATAGCGCCAGCGCGGAACCGGCGTGCTGCAGTCCAGCACCGCCAGCGAAATGCGGGTCTGGTTGTTGCCGTTAAGCATTTGCAGTTCGTGATACTGAATGGTCACTTCCTGCTGCTGTTGGGAAATGATGGCATGCTCACTGGTGGCGATTCGCATCCCTTCCCGCTGCCCGTGCAGTTTGCGAAACAGGTTTTCAGTGTCATTGAGATCGAGCTGTTTGCCTTGCGGCGTCACCATTTTGAAGTCGGGATGAAAGTGCGACAGCAGCAGATCCATACTGTCATCGCTGCCTTCGGCCTGATTAAAAATACGTTCGATAAGCTGATGTAAAACCACCACGCTATGTTTGGCTTCCAGAGCGAGACTTGTCATTTTTCTTCCTTCGCTAACCCGCACAGCAACATTTAAGAGCGCATAGCCTACCTGAAAATAACGATTTCACACGGGTAAATTAGTTAATTTTATTAAAGTCAGATTAGTCGTAATCGCGCGCAATTACTGTTTTTTGTCTGGTTCAGCATAATCGATTCCCGTTTGCAGATAACGGGCAATAAAAAAGGGCGATTGCTCGCCCTTTGCTGATCATATCGTGCTATCAAGCAGTAAAATTATTCGCCGATTTTTGCCCAGGTATCACGCAGACCCACGGTGCGGTTGAACACCAGTTTCGACGGCTGCGAGTACACGCTGTCAGCGCAGAAGTAACCTTCGCGCTCAAACTGATACGGTGCCAGCGCGCTGGCGGCACGCAGACCCGGCTCAACGAAGCCCTGTTTGATCTCCAGCGAGTTCGGGTTAATGGTGGTGAGGAAATCCTCGGCCGCGCCCGGGTTTGGCACGCTGAACAGACGATCGTACAGGCGGAATTCGGCAGGCAGCGCGTGAATCGCCGACACCCAATGGATAACGCCTTTCACCTTGCGGCCATCGGCCGGATCTTTGCTCAGGGTGTCGACATCGCAGGTAGCGTAGATGCAGGTGATGTTGCCGGCTTCATCTTTCGCCACGCGCTCGGCACGAATGACGTAAGCGTTGCGCAGACGAACTTCTTTACCCAGCACCAGACGTTTGTACTGCTTGTTGGCCTCTTCACGGAAGTCGGCACGATCGATCCACACCTCACGGCTGAACGGCACCTCACGCGTGCCCATCTCCGGCTTGTTCGGGTGGTTCGGCATGCTGATGATTTCTTCATGCCCGGCCGGCAGGTTCTCGATCACCACTTTCAGCGGATCCAGCACCGCCATGGCGCGCGGCGCGTTCTCGTTGAGGTCGTCACGAATGCACGACTCCAGCGACGCCATCTCAACAATATTGTCCTGCTTAGTCACACCGATACGGCGGCAGAATTCGCGGATTGACGCCGCGCTATAGCCACGACGGCGCAGACCGGATACGGTCAGCATGCGCGGATCGTCCCAGCCTTCAACAATCTTCTCGCTCACCAGCTGCGTCAGCTTACGCTTCGACATCACCGCATATTCCAGATTCAGGCGCGAGAACTCATACTGACGCGGATGCACCGGAATGGTGATGTTATCCAGCACCCAGTCGTAGAGACGACGGTTATCCTGGAACTCCAGCGTACACAGGGAATGGGTGATGCCTTCCAGCGCATCGGAGATGCAGTGGGTAAAGTCGTACATCGGATAGATGCACCACTTGTTGCCAGTCTGGTGGTGTTCGGCAAATTTAATGCGGTACAGCACCGGATCGCGCATCACAATAAAGCTGGATGCCATGTCGATTTTGGCACGCAGGCAGGCTTTGCCCTCTTCGAAGCCGCCATCACGCATCTTCTGGAACAGCGCCAGGTTCTCTTCCACGCTGCGATCGCGATACGGGCTGTTTTTGCCCGGCGCGGTTAGCGTGCCGCGGTATTCACGGATCTGCTCTGGCGACAGCTCATCAACGTAGGCCAGGCCTTTGTTGATCAGCTCAACCGCGTAGTTGAACAGTTGGTCAAAGTAGTCAGAGGAGTAACGAATGTTGCCGCTCCACTCAAAGCCCAGCCATTGCACATCATTCTTGATCGATTCAACGAACTCCATATCCTCTTTGACCGGATTGGTGTCGTCGAAACGCAGGTTGCACTGCCCCTGATAATCTTGTGCGATACCAAAGTTCAGGCAGATCGATTTTGCATGGCCAATATGCAGGTAACCATTGGGCTCAGGCGGGAAACGGGTATGCACACTGTTGTGCTTACCGCTCGCCAAATCTTCGTCGATGATCTGACGAATAAAGTTCGTTGGGCGGGCTTCAGCCTCACTCATCTCAAAATCCTCAAAACAATAGCGGGTGATTTGTACCACGAAGTAACGGAGTATGATCCACAAAGCGCTGAAGGGAAACAACCGTTTGTTGGTCGTTTTAAAACAAAAAAGGCAGGAATTGCTTCCTGCCTTCAGTGACGATCAAAACGTGTTAATTTTTGACTTCGTACAGCGGCGTAACGCCTGCTACCACGGTACCGCCTGCCAGCAGATTCAGACCAGCAAAATCATCGCTGTTGCTGACCACCACCGGGCTGATCATCGAACGCGCATTGGCGTTGAGGAAGTCCAGATCCATTTCGAGGATCGGCTGGCCCGCTGTGACGGTTGCGCCCTCTTCCACCAGACGGGTAAACCCTTTACCTTCCAGCGCGACGGTATCGAGACCCATATGCACGACAATCTCGACGCCATTTTCGGCTTCAAGGCAGAATGCATGGTTGGTGTTGAAGATTTTCACCACGGTACCCGCCACCGGCGCGACGACAGTTTTATCGCTCGGTTTGATCGCCAGACCATCGCCTACCGCTTTGCTGGCGAAGGCTTCATCCGGCACGTTTTCCAGCGCTACCACTTCGCCACTGACCGGTGCCAGCAGCGTTGCAATCACCTTTTTCTCGCTGTTGCGCACGGCCTGGGGCTGAGCAGCCGCAGGCGCGGCGGTGGTTGCCGCAGCAGGTGCCGCTGCGCCGGCTACCGGACCTTTGCTCAGTACGGTTTTCATCGCGGTCGCAATGCTTTCGGCCTGCGTACCAACAATGATCTGCACGCTCTGCTTGTTAAGGCGGATCACACCAGAAGCACCGAGGCGTTTAGCCACACTCTCATTCACCTGCGCAGAGTCTTTCACATTCAGACGCAGACGGGTGATGCAGGCGTCGATGTTGGTCAGGTTGTCAGAACCGCCCACCGCGCCGATGTAGCGACGTGCCAGAGATTCGGTTTCGCTCTCACCGTTGCTGCTGTGATCAACGTTGACGTCGTAGCCATCTGTCTCATCACCGGCAGCCAGCTCGCGGCCCGGCGTCAGCAGGTTGAATTTCTGAATGGTGAAGCGGAACACCACATAGTAGATGACGAAGAACACCAGACCCTGCGGGATCAGCATCCACCAGTGCACAGCCAGCGGGTTACGCGTCGACAGCACCATGTCCACCAGACCGGCACTGAAACCGAAACCGGCAATCCAGTGCATGCTGGCAGCGATGAAGACCGAAATACCGGTCAGCACGGCGTGGATGACATACAGCACTGGCGCCACGAACATGAAGGAGAATTCCAGCGGCTCGGTGATGCCTGTGAAGAAAGCGGCGAATGCTGCTGCCAGCATGATACCACCGACTTTAGCGCGGTTTTCCGGACGTGAGCAGTGATAGATTGCCAGCGCCGCACCCGGCAGACCGAACATCATGATCGGGAAGAAGCCCGCCTGATAGCGACCGGTGATACCCGGGATGCCGGTACCGTTGGCGATAGACTGCGCGCCGCCCAGGAATTTCGGAATGTCGTTGATGCCTGCCACGTCGAACCAGAACACCGAGTTCAGCGCGTGGTGCAGGCCAACCGGAATCAGCAGACGGTTAAAGAAGGCGTACACGCCCGCACCGACCGAGCCCAGTTTCTGAATGTGCTCACCAAAGCTCACCAGACCGCCGAAAATGATCGGCCAGACGTACATCAGGATAAAGGCGACCACAATCATCAGGAAGGAGACCAGGATCGGCACCAGACGGCGACCGCTGAAGAACGACAGCGCCTTAGGCAGCTCAACGTGGCTGAAGCGGTTATAGACTTCTGCCGAGAGAATGCCCACCAGGATGCCGACAAACTGGTTGTTGATTTTACCGAAGGCGGCAGGAACCTGCTCCACCGGCATTTTCTGAATCATGGCCACCGCGGCGGGTGAACACAGGGTAGTAACCACGAGGAAACCTACAAAGCCGGTTAATGCCGCTGCACCGTCTTTATCTTTTGACATGCCGTAAGCCACACCGATGGCGAACAGCACGGACATGTTGTCGATGATGGCAGAACCCGATTTGATCAGCAGTGCTGCCAGCGCATTGCCTGCGCCCCAGCTGTCCGGATCGATCCAGTAACCTACCCCCATCAGGATTGCCGCTGCCGGCAGGGTCGCTACCGGCACCATAAGCGCGCGGCCGACCTTTTGCAGATATCCTAAAATACTCACCTTATTCTCCCCCTATGAGACTGGCGTTTTGCCGTGATGCGGGTTGATTTTATTATCCCGGCACCCGGTACCTTGATGACACACTTCACCACGAGGCGCAGTGTAAAGATAAATTAATTCGCCTCGCAAATTAAAACCAGTGTAACTGTGACTTTAATCACCAAAATGGACGTTTTTCACTGCGAAATGCTAGCCACCACCACAAACTTATTTTATGATGAAAAATATCAGGTCGCACTTTTCCAACGCCGCGAGCGCGCAAACGGGTTACCCTATAAGCAGCCAGCTGCAGCAGTAAACGCGACCCTAACTTTCCAATCTTAACTGAGGTGAAGACATGAGACTGATCCCTTTGGCCACACCGACCCAGGTGGGTAAATGGGCTGCACGCCATATCGTTAATCGCATCAATGCCTTTAAACCCAGCGCAGACCGTCCCTTTGTGCTGGGACTGCCAACCGGCGGTACGCCGCTGGAAGCCTACAAGCACCTGATCGAGATGCATAAAGCGGGCCAGGTTAGTTTCAAACACGTGATCACCTTCAATATGGATGAGTATGTCGGTCTGCCGAAAGAGCATCCGGAAAGCTATCACAGCTTTATGTACCGTAACTTTTTCGATCACGTTGATATTCAACCAGAAAATATCAATCTTCTGAATGGCAATGCCGAAGATATTGACGCAGAATGTCGCCAATACGAAGAGAAGATCCGCGCACTGGGTAAAATCCACCTGTTTATGGGCGGCGTCGGCAACGATGGCCACATTGCGTTCAACGAGCCGGCTTCTTCGCTCTCTTCCCGCACCCGCATTAAAACCCTGACGCACGACACCCGTGTGGCGAACTCGCGTTTCTTCGACGGCGATGTTGATCAGGTGCCTAAATATGCCCTGACCGTGGGCGTCGGCACGCTGCTGGATGCGGAAGAAGTGATGATTCTGGTGACCGGCCACGTCAAAGCCCAGGCGCTGCAGGCGGCGGTAGAAGGTAACGTCAACCACATGTGGACCATCAGCTGCCTGCAGCTGCACCCGAAAGCGGTGGTGGTGTGTGATGAGCCAGCCACCATGGAACTGAAAGTGAAAACCGTGAAATATTTCCGCGAAATGGAAGCGGAAAATATGAAGGGTGTGTAACAACACGTTGTAGAAAGCCTGCTGTTAAGCGCAGCAGGTTCAGCCGGGAGAAGAGATGATGTACGCATTAGTTAACGGCCGGATTTTTACCGGCCATGAAGTTCTGGACAATCACGCCGTGGTGATTGCCAATGGCCTGATTGAGCGTGTCTGCCCGCGCGATGCGCTGGACGCCGCGATTCCACAACAGGATGTGGCTGGTGCGTTCATCGCTCCCGGATTTATCGACCTGCAGCTCAACGGCTGCGGCGGCGTGCAGTTCAACGATGACATCAATGCCCTGAGCGTGGAAACGCTGGATATCATGCAGCGTGCCAATGAAAAATCCGGCTGCACCAGCTATTTACCAACGCTGATTACCAGCAGTGATGAACTGATGAAGCGCGCAATTGAAACCATGCGTGCTTACCTGGCGAAGCATCAGAATCAGGCGCTGGGCCTGCATCTGGAAGGTCCGTGGCTGAATAAAGAGAAGAAAGGCACTCACAATCCGCAGCTGATTCGTCTGCCGGATGCGGAGCTGGTGGATTTCCTGTGCGCCAACGCTGACGTCATCACCAAAGTTACGCTGGCACCGGAAAATGCGGGCAGCGCCGTGATTCGCCAGCTGCGTGACGCCGGGATTATTGTGTCGTCTGGTCACTCCAATGCCACCTATGCCGAAGCCAAAGCGGGCATCAGCGCGGGCGTCACCTTTGCCACCCACCTGTATAACGCCATGAGCGCCTTTAGCGGTCGTGAGCCAGGTCTTATCGGTGCGCTGTTTGATTCGCCTGATGTATACTGCGGCATTATTGCAGACGGTTTACATGTCAATTACGCTAACGTGCGCAATGCAAAACGAATCAAAGGCGACAAACTGGTGCTGGTGACCGATGCCACCGCGCCGGCCGGTGCGTCGATTGATCAATTCATTTTTGCAGGTAAAACAATATACTATCGCGACGGCCTGTGCGTAGATGAGAACGGTACCCTGAGCGGATCTGCGCTGACGATGATTGAAGCGGTGCAGAATAGCGTGGAACATTGTGGTATCGCGCTGGACGAAGCGCTGCGCATGGCGACCCTGTATCCGGCAAGGGCAATGGGTGTGGAAAAGCAGTTTGGTACGGTGGAAGCAGGAAAAGTCGCCAACCTCACTGTCTTTACCCGCGATTATCAAATCACTAAGACGTTCGTCAACGGAGACAACGTCCTCAGCGAGTAAGTACTGAATGACCACTGGCGGCCAGACTCAAATAGGAAATGTCGATCTTGTCAAACAACTTAACAGTGCAGCTGTTTACCGGCTGATTGATCAACAGGGGCCGATTTCGCGTATTCAGATTGCCGAACTCAGCCAGCTTGCGCCCGCCAGCGTCACCAAAATTACCCGTCAGCTTATCGAACGCGGCCTCATCAAAGAGGTGGAGCAACAGGCCTCCACCGGTGGGCGCCGCGCCATCTCCATCATCACCGAAACCCGCCATTTTCATACCATCGGCGTGCGCCTGGGGCGCAACGATGCCACGCTGACGCTGTTCGATCTCAGCGGAAAATCGCTGGCGCAGGAAGATTATCCGCTGCCAGAGCGCACGCAGGAGACGCTGGAAAACGCGCTGTTCAACGCCATCAGTGCCTTTATGAGCGCGCACCAGCGTAAAATTCATGAGCTGATCGCCATTGCAGTTATCCTGCCAGGCCTGGTCGACCCGATTAACGGCATCATTCGCTATATGCCGCACATCGCTGTCAGCCACTGGCCGCTGGTGGCCAGCCTGAAAAAACGTTTTAACGTCACCAGTTTTGTCGGCCACGATATCCGCAGCCTGGCACTGGCTGAGCACTATTTCGGTGCAAGCCGCGACTGTGCTGACTCCATTCTGGTGCGTTTACACCGCGGCACCGGTGCCGGCATCATCGCCAACGGCCACATTTTTCTCGGCAGCAATGGCAACGTAGGTGAGATTGGCCACATTCAGGTCGATCCGCTCGGCGAACGCTGCCACTGTGGCAACTTTGGCTGCCTCGAAACCATCGCCGCCAACGGCGCGATTGAGAACCGCGTGCGCCACCTGCTCAACCAGGGTTATCCCAGCAGCCTGACGCTGGATGATTGCCAGATGCCGCAAATCTGCCGCGCCGCCAATCAGGGCGACGCGCTGGCCTGCGAAGTGATCGAATACGTTGGCCGCTATCTCGGTAAAGCCATCGCCATCGCCATCAACCTGTTTAACCCGCAAAAAGTGGTGCTGGCCGGCGAAATTACTGATGCCGATAAAGTGCTGTTCCCGGCGATAGAGGGCTGCATCAATACCCAGGCGCTGAATGCGTTTCGTAAAAATCTGCCGGTGGTAAGGTCTGAGCTGGACCATCGCTCGGCGATTGGCGCTTTCGCGCTGGCAAAACGCGCTATGCTGAATGGCATTCTGCTGCAGCACCTGCTGGAAGAATAATAGAGAAGCCTGCCGTCTGGCAGGCCCGACCGGAAGCCATCTATGACCATCAAAAGCGTAATCTGTGACATCGACGGCGTGTTGATGCACGACAATACCGCCGTGAAAGGCGCAAACGAATTCCTGCAGCGCATTCTGGAAAAAGAGATGCCGCTGGTGGTGCTGACCAACTATCCGTCACAAACCGCGCAGGATCTGGCCAACCGTTTTGCCAACGCTGGCGTCGACATCCCGGATTCGGTGTTTTACACCTCCGCCATGGCCACCGCGGATTTCCTGCGTCGTCAGGAGGGTAAAAAAGCCTACGTGATTGGCGAAGGCGCGCTGATTCACGAACTGTACAAAGCCGGATTTACCATCACTGACGTCAACCCGGATTTCGTGATCGTCGGCGAGACGCGATCGTTTAACTGGGAGATGATGCATAAAGCCGCCTTCTTTGTGGCTAACGGTGCGCGTTTTATCGCGACCAATCCTGATACCCACGCACGCGGCTTTGTGCCGGCCTGTGGCGCGCTCTGTGCCGGTATCGAAACCATCTCCGGCCGCAAACCGTTTTATGTCGGTAAGCCCAGCCCTTACATCATGCGCGCCGCACTGAATAAAATGCATGCGCATTCAGAAGAGACGGTGATTGTGGGCGATAACCTGCGCACCGATATTCTGGCTGGCTTCCAGGCCGGTCTGGAAACCATTCTGGTGCTGTCCGGCGTCTCTACGCTGAGCGATATCGACGCCATGCCGTTCCGTCCGGACTGGATCTACCCTTCCGTGGCTGATATCGACCTGTTCTGATTAGCGTCATGCTGTCTGCTTATGGCCCTGCTCGCCGTTACGGTGTGCAGGGCTTTTTTATTTGTCTGGCACACCGCTGTGATTCAGCCGCTGACGCGATCTCATCGGCTGCGCACAAAACCATCACTTCTGACAATTCATTAGACACCATCTAATTTAATCGTTAATTTTTTGAATAAAACTCAACATTACTTCACACCAACAATCTTTTTATCAGTATTTGGTGATTTCGCTTGCGTTACCACCATCAATTAGCGCATTTTCTTATACATCACGCAGCGCAGGCTGCCGGACAAACAAGTCAATAACATCGCCACAGGGTGAGATCAGGAGTCAGTTATGTGTTCGATTTTTGGTGTGCTGGATCTGAAGACCGATCCTGTTGAACTGCGCAAGAAAGCGCTGGAATGTTCGCGTCTGATGCGTCACCGCGGCCCGGACTGGTCAGGTGTCTTCGCTGATGAGAAAGCCATTCTGGTGCACGAGCGCCTGTCCATCGTTGACGTGAACAACGGCGCCCAGCCGCTGTACAACGCGGATCACACCCACGTACTGGCTGTTAACGGCGAAATTTATAACCACCAGGCGCTGCGCGCGGAACTGAGCGATCGTTACGCGTTCCAGACCGGTTCAGACTGTGAAGTCATCCTCGCGCTGTATCAGGAAAAAGGCCTCGATTTCCTCGACGACCTGCAGGGCATGTTCGCCTTCATTCTGTGGGACAGCGTCAAACAGCAGTATCTGATTGGCCGCGATCACATCGGTATCATTCCGCTCTATATGGGCAACGATGAGCACGGCAACCTGTATGTTGCTTCTGAAATGAAAGCGCTGGTGCCGGTGTGCCGCAGCATCAAAGAATTCCCGCCGGGAAGCTACCTCTCCAGCACCGATGGCGAAATCCGTCGTTACTGGCAGCGTGACTGGATGGATTTTGCTGCCGTGGCGCAAAACACCACCGATGCCGCTGGCCTGAAGCACGCGCTGGAAGAGTCAGTGAAGAGTCACCTGATGTCAGACGTACCGTACGGCGTGCTGCTGTCCGGCGGCCTCGACTCTTCCATCATCTCTGCGGTGACCAAGCGCTATGCCGCCAAACGTGTGGAAGATCAGGACAAGAGCGATGCGTGGTGGCCGCAGCTGCACTCGTTTGCCGTCGGCCTGGAAGGATCGCCGGATCTGAAAGCGGCGCAGGCGGTGGCCGATCACCTCGGTACCGTGCATCATGAAATTCACTTCACCGTGCAGGAAGGTCTGGATGCGATCCGCGATGTGATTTACCACATCGAAACCTACGATGTGACCACCATTCGCGCGTCGACGCCAATGTATCTGATGTCGCGTAAAATCAAAGCGATGGGCATCAAAATGGTGCTGTCCGGTGAAGGCGCGGACGAAGTGTTTGGCGGCTACCTCTACTTCCATAAAGCACCGAACGCCCAGGAGTTCCACGAAGAAAACGTGCGTAAACTGCTGGCACTGCACATGTTTGACTGCGCGCGCGCTAACAAAGCGATGTCGGCGTGGGGCGTGGAAGCACGTGTGCCGTTCCTTGATAAGAAATTCCTTGATGTCGCGATGCGCATCAACCCGGAAGACAAAATGTGCGGCAGCAACGGCAAAATGGAAAAACACATTCTGCGTGAATGTTTCTCCTCTTACCTGCCGGAGAGCGTGGCGTGGCGTCAGAAAGAGCAGTTCTCTGATGGCGTAGGCTACAGCTGGATTGACACGCTGAAAGAAGTGGCGGCGAAACAGATTAGCGAGCAGCAGCTGGCGACCGCACATTTCCGCTTCCCGCACAACACGCCAACCTCGAAAGAAGCGTATCTGTACCGCGAAATCTTTGAGGAGCTGTTCCCACTGCCAAGCGCGGCAGAGTGCGTTCCGGGCGGTCCCTCCGTGGCCTGTTCGTCGGCGAAAGCCATTGAGTGGGATGAAGCGTTTAAATCGATGGACGATCCGTCCGGACGTGCGGTAGGCGTGCATCAGTCAGCGTACAAATAAGCATTTTCTTTATGCGTATAAGGGGCCCATTGTGGCCCCTTTTTCTTGCATCTGACGCGGATACGATCGAAAATTGCCGAATAAATCATCAGCCTGGTTACAAGCCAGACAAACAGGCGCGTTAAGGCAAAAAACGGCAAAAAATTTGTTGACGCTACAAAGCTCAATACGCATAATGCGCCCCGCAACGCCGATGAAGGTAACGCGAAAAAAGATGGCTACGTAGCTCAGTTGGTTAGAGCACATCACTCATAATGATGGGGTCACAGGTTCGATTCCCGTCGTAGCCACCATCTTTTTGCGGGAGTGGCGAAATTGGTAGACGCACCAGATTTAGGTTCTGGCGCCGCAAGGTGTGCGAGTTCAAGTCTCGCCTCCCGCACCATTTCAGTCTTCGGCAGCCGGATGGGGTATCGCCAAGCGGTAAGGCACCGGTTTTTGATACCGGCATTCCCTGGTTCGAATCCAGGTACCCCAGCCAATCCGATGCACTCTCGTGGATACGAGTCGACGAATGGGATATCGCCAAGCGGTAAGGCACCGGTTTTTGATACCGGCATTCCCTGGTTCGAATCCAGGTATCCCAGCCATCATCGGGCGCAGTAAAGCAGTACAATCTGGCTACGTAGCTCAGTCGGTTAGAGCACATCACTCATAATGATGGGGTCACAGGTTCGATTCCCGTCGTAGCCACCAAACAAATTGGGGTGTCGCCAAGCGGTAAGGCAGTGGATTCTGATTCCACCATTCCGGGGTTCGAATCCCTGCACCCCAGCCATACAAAGACAATTTGACCAAACACCTATTGGGGTGTCGCCAAGCGGTAAGGCACCGGATTCTGATTCCGGCATTCCGGGGTTCGAATCCCTGCACCCCAGCCAAATTGCACAACAGGCCCGCTTTTGCGGGCTTTGTTGTTTTTGTCGTTCCTGAATTTCACGCCTTATACAACAGATGGCGCCGCCACGATTGCGGCGCCCGGTGTGTTTACAACCCCAGCGCGTAACGCAGCACCTGACGCTTGAGCACGCCAGCATTCTCTGCCGCAATCAGTCCAAGGTTGCGCACCACACGCAGCGGCGGCAGCGCGTTGCTAAAGGCGAAGTAGAACAGATCCATACCGCCCTGCATCAGCAAATTATCTTTGTAGCGCTGACGGTGATAACGCTGCAATACCGGCAGCGATGCCCAGCGCTGCGCCTGGCTGCGCGCGTCCACCAGCGTATCAATCAGCGCATCCACATCGCGGTAGCCGAGATTAACCCCCTGCCCGGCCAGCGGATTGATGGTGTGTGCAGCATCACCGACCAGCGCCAGGCCCGGCAGCACATAGCGCGTGGCATGGCGGCGCACCAGCGGGAACGACGCCGCGTTCTTCACCTGGAAGCGGCCGACACGCGCCGGGAAGTTGGCCTGTACTTCTTTGGCTAGCTGGCTGAGCGGCAGATTTTGCAGCTGACGGATCCGTGCCGGCGCGTCGTACCACACCAGCGAAGCGTGGCGATCGAACAGCGGCAGAAACGCGCGTGGTCCGTCTGGCGTAAATTGCTGCCAGGTGGCATCGCCGGCCTCGTGTTCACACTCAACGCTGATTAGCATGCAGGATTGCGCATAGTTCCAGCCGCGCACGCCGATACCCGCCAGTTGTCGCACGCGCGAATTAGCACCATCGGCCCCCACCACCAGCTGGCTATCCAGCGTGCTCCCGTCATCCAGCTGTAGCTGCCAGCCGCCGCTGTGCGCCTGTAACGCCTGCAGTGAGGCCGGACACAGCAGCGTTACGCCATCCTGCTGCATCTGCTCCCACAGCGCGCGCTGCAGCACGCTGTTTTCCACCATATAGCCCAGCTCGGGAATGCCCAGTGCAGCCGCGTCGAAGGTGACGTGCGCGCTTTGCCACTCCCAGGTTTCCAGCTTGCGGTAGGGCGCGCTGCGCATCGCCTGGACACGTGGCCAGACATTGAGCTGGCGCAACAGCGCCACCGATGACGCACCAATGGCGGAGATGCGTATATCCGGCGCCAGGCTGGCGTCAAACGCGGCCGGCTCGGCACGTTCAATCACCGCCACGCGAAACTGCTGCTGCGCCAGACCACAGGCCAGCGCGGCACCGACCATGCCGCCGCCCACTACCACCACATCAAACTGTGAATCCTGCATTGACTCTTATCCTTCTGATTGCCGTGACGCCTTGCGGCAGCACTCTATGTGGCAAAGTGTACCGGAAATTTACCGCACCAGCAGAAAAGCCCTGCTAATCTTGTGCTTCAGCCGTGCATGTTTAACGCACCTGTCGCGTGAAATATAACCGGGCATCATGCCCAAAATAATTCGTGCGCCGGGAAGGCGGCAAGCAAGGATCATCCCGGGAGCTTACATCAGTAAGTGACCGGG